>CAMBBZ010000049.1 GCA_945863965.1 Chitinophaga pinensis
GTAAATGTTATACTTGGAAATACGTCCGATGCGCAGATCAAGCATTACGGACATCATTTAATTTCGCATTTCGGAATCGGAAAGGAACGCGATAAAATATATTGGAAATCTGTCTTTCGCTTAGCTCTTGTTGAAGGGTTCTTGCACAAGAATATTGAGCGATACGGATTGTTAAGTCTTACGCCTAAGGGCGCAAGTTACTTAGAGGAACCTTATGAGCTGCTTATGCCCGTAGATACAGAGTTTGACCATGTGAGCGACGAAGACTTTGATAGCTTCAAGCTCGAATCCCTCAGCGACAAAAACCTGTTTAAAGGTCTAAAGGATTTGCGTCGAAAAGTTGCACAAGAGTTGGAATTACCTCCTTATGTGATTTTTCAGGATCCTAGCCTTGAAGACATGGCCACAAAATTCCCGATTACGATCGATGAATTAGCCAACGTTAATGGGGTGGGAAGAAACAAAGCCCAAAAATTTGGGGCTCCCTTTATTGCTTTTATTGCCAGTTATGTGAAAGATAACGACATCGATCGACCGGTCGATGTGGTATTAAAAGGCAACTCTGAACGTTCAGCCAAACGTGTGAACATCATCTTGAACATCGACAAGAAGGTAGATTTACCTGATATTGCCGATCAACTTAAAATCGAGTTCAACGAAATGTTGGATGAACTTACACAAGTCGTAAATTCAGGCACCAAAATTAACATCCGTTACTTCCTAAATCAGTTTCTAGACGATGATTTGCAGGAAGAAATTTTTGAATATTTCCGTACTGAACAAGTAGAGGATATCGAAGCGGCCATGGCCTATTTTGATGGAGAATTTACTCAAGAAGAATTGAAGATGATGCATCTACAATTTATGAGTGATGTGGCCAATTAACATTGGTGAATTAATTTTTAGCTGTTTGGAGCGGTAATGGTCCTATTTTTGCACTGCCAAGACTTGTAACCATTTTGAAGCAGGATATTCAACAGCTAGAAACCGTTTTTCGGAAATTTCGTCCGGGTCTTTTCGCGTTCGCTAATTCTTTAGTGAACAATGCCGATGACGCCGAAGAAATTGTTCACGACGTATTCTTGAGCTATTGGAATGGAGGGCTCTTTAGGGAAATTCAAGAGGATAATGCCCTAAAGAGCTATCTTTTTACCTCTGTACGCAATCGCTCTCTTAACCATATTCGGAAATCTAAAGTGGATTACAGCGATCTTCCCCAAGACGATGTGTATTTAGATTCAGATCCTACTATCGTCGAAACCATTGCATTAAAGGAGGTCCAAGATAAACTCAATTTCTTAATCGATAAACTTCCAAGTAAATGTAGGCAAGTATTTATTATGAGTCGCACTTATGAATTGTCGCATCGGGAAATAGCCGAGTTATTAGATATAACCCCCAAAACGGTCGAAAATCAGATTTCTATTGCGCTCAAATTTCTCCGGAAATACTTCCCAAGAAATTAATCCAATACGAATTTACAAGAATTATAATGGGCTGTTAGCGGCACTCTTGATGTCCGTTAGGGCAATCACTTCCTCGTACACTTCTAGATATTGAGTCAAAATTCGATCGAGAGCGAAATTTTTAGCCTGTTCCAAAGCGTTTTTTCGGAAATCAACCAACAGTGTGTCGTTTTTTAAGAGAATAAGTGCATTGGCCGCCATGTCTTGACAATCGCCAATTTTGGATAAGAAACCCGTTACTCCATGAATATTTACCTCGGGCAATCCACCTGCATTGGTCGATATTACCGGAACTTCACAGGCCATCGCCTCTAGCGCGCTTAACCCAAAGCTTTCACTCTCTGAAGGCAGAATGAAAAGGTCGCAAATGCTTAGTATTTCCTCAATGGCTTCTTGCTTTCCTAGGAATGTTACCTTATTGCAAACCCCTAGTTCGCGGCATACTTTTTCAATATTGGAGCGTTCGGGGCCGTCGCCGATTAACAGTAATTTAGCGGGTATTTCCTTCTGGATAATATCAAATATGCGTACCACGTCTTCTACGCGTTTTACTTTGCGGAAATTTGAGGTATGTACCAGGATGCGTTCGTTGTTAGGGGCCAATAAATCCTTAAAATACTGCCTTGGTTTTTTATTGAATCGTTCGAAATCGATAAAATTGGGGATCATGCGAATGGGGCGTTTAACGGCAAAGTGTTTATGTGTATCGCGCACTAAACTATCGGAAACAGCGGTAACGGCATCGGATTGGTTGATACTCCAAGTAACAACGGGTTCATAGCTTGCTTCGCGACCTACAAGGGTAATATCGGTTCCGTGTAAGGTAGTAACTACAGGCATATGGATGCCTTCTTCTTTGAGAATCATTTTGGCAAGTAGGGCAGCAGAGGCATGCGGTATGGCATAATGCACGTGCATGAGTTCTAAATTGTTACTTTTTACGATTTCTACAATTTTTCCGGCTAGCGCAGTTTCATAGGGCGCGTGCTGAAATAAGGGATACTGCGGAATGTATACTTCGTGATAGAAGATGTTCTCTACAAAGGCCTCTAAACGAGCGGGTTGGCTGTAACTAATAAAGTGCACCTGGTGGTTATTTTTAGCTAATGCTTTTCCTAATTCCGTTGCCAAAACGCCACTTCCACCGAAGGTAGGATACAATACGATTCCAATTCTCATTATATAGAGAACAAAGTTCTGCCAAAAATGGCGAGATTCAGATTATATTTACCCTATATTTTTTATGGGGGAAATTGAACTGTTTTCAGATGAATACTTTATGGGTAAAGCCCTGCAATTGGCGCAACAAGCATTTGATGAAGATGAGGTACCGATTGGGGCAGTGGTGGTGCATAAAGACCGCATTATAGGTAAAGGATATAATCAAACCGAACGCTTAACCGATGTAACGGCGCATGCAGAAATGTTGGCTATTACCGGCGCAGCTCAATTTTTAGGGTCTAAATACCTGCAGGAATGTACGATTTATGTTACCATTGAACCCTGCACGATGTGTTTTGGTGCCATTCAATGGGCGCGGCCTGCACGGTTGGTATTTGGAGCCTCTGAACCCAAAACTGGATACCAAAGTAAGGGTCTTATTGCGGCGGCGAAAATGGATGTAACAACCGGGGTTATGGAAACGCCCTGTGTGGAATTGATGCGGTTGTTTTTTTCGAGAAAACGGACAAATACCTCTGAAACAAAGTCTTAAGTTATATCAAAATACGGATTTCAATTTGGGTAAAAAGTGGAGTGCTTATTGAAACTCGTAGGCCCCAATATCAGCGGGGGCGTTCCGTGGCTTCCCTTCGAGGTCTTGAAATAAACTTAGACTCGGGATTTTATCTTTGGCATTGGACTTGCTTTCAAGGTGGTAGTCGCCTTTCGTTTCTGCAAAATGGGGATCTCTATTGAATAGGTTATTTTGGCCGCCAAACAGTTCCAGTTCGTCTTGGCTTCGGAATAAATTATAAGAGGAATTGTTAATGCCAAATGTAGCCGTTGTGGAGCGATCTAAGGCTAATTCTTCGTTTTTATACCCCCAAATAATAGAATTCTGCAGGGTTAAGGTCAGTGGAAACGTATTGATAAGGAATCCATTGCCATCGCGTAGGGTATTGGTGAGACCGAAATGTCCGTTATTGCGATTGGTAAAGTAGGAAAAGTCTGCAAAAGTGCAGTGGTTGAATTGGTAATTTCCCCCGTAATAACCCAAAAAGGAATAGCTTCCTGCATCGGCGAAAAGACAGTTTTCAGCAGAAATGGCGCCACTTACCCCGATTAAACAAGCCTGTCCGCAATACTGAATTCGGGTATTCTTTAAAATTAAACAAGGATCGTTGCCCAAGGCTTGTGAATCTGATCTTATGCCTACTCTGGCATTCGTGATGTCGGAAAATGCAATTTCTCCTGTGCCCCCAGGTCCAAAATACATTCCATACCATTGGTTCGGCATGGTTTTGGTCGCAGCTACGGGTTTGTCGCCCCGAATTTGAATGCGTTCTTCAGCGGTTCCGTTCATTTTTAGGTGACCGAAAACATACAATCCTGTTCGGGCGGAGGCAAAAATTTGTACGCCTTTTTCAATGGTAAATTTTGAGTTCGGTGCCACATAGGCCCCGTCTATGATTACATAAGGCTTGGTTTTGTCGGACCAAACGGTATTGTTAGGAATAATGCTGTCGCGCACGTAATGGGCATCCCACCCATAGGCTGCGAGTACCATTTTGGACTGTTGGCTACCTACTCGGGCGTAGAGTGAATCGAGCACCAAAATGGGCTGGGTTTCATTATTGGCACGCAAACGGCACTGAACAAAAACAAAAACGCTGTCTTGCGGACCAATTTCTAACTGGTCAATTCGATTACCCGAAATGCCATCGATATTAATGCGATAGGGCGATTGGTCTCCACCGGCTACGTAAAAGTCGGCTTTAACCCAAAAATCGCTGGTATTTTTAATGCTGAATAACTTAGTAACGGAAATGGGATAGGTACCGGTTTGATCTTGGCGTGTAAAAATGGTATCGAAGAAAACGGTATCTGTGGAAAGGCGCAATTGCGCATTTTGGGTGAACTCTGGATTTTTGATACACGCGCCAAACAGTAAAATGCTGGTAAGGAGGGTGTAAAAGCGGGACCAATTGCGTGTCATTTTCTTTTGGGCAAACTTTGGAATTCTAATACAGGTGCTAAAGAGTAAAATACTCGTGAGGTGATTATAAAAGCGTGACCAAAATTTTGCCATTTTCTTGTAGGTAGAACGCGAATATACTATTTGAAAATGTCTTCGTTATTCAAGATGCTCAGATAACTGTAATAACGCTCTTGGGGGATATTCCCTTCATTCAGTTGGTCGAGTACGGCACATTCAGGTTCGTGCACGTGGGTACAGTTGCTGAATTTACAGGACTTCATAAAACGACGAAATTCTGGGAAGTAATGGGGAAGTTCTTCCTGGGGGATATCGACAACACCAAAATCTCGAATTCCAGGGGTATCTATAATTTGTGTGCCATCGGCTGTGGTGAACATTTCGGCGAAGGTGGTGGTATGTTTTCCTTTTGCATGTTGCTTAGAAATGGCCCCAACTTTGGCATTAAATTTGGGATAAAGGGCATTCATGAGGGTAGATTTTCCAACTCCGGAATGTCCGGAGAGCAAAATACGTTTCCCTTGTGTATTGGATTTGAACTCGTTAATGGTATTGGGGTCTAAAGCCGATCCGAAATAGATTTGCAAATGGGCTCTGGCATAGATGCGAAATATTTCTTCTTTAACGCTTTCGAATTGGTCTCCGAGTAAATCGGCTTTGTTCAAGAACAAAATAGACGGAACGTGATAGGCCTCGCAACCCACTAGATAGCGATCAATAAATCCCAGCGAGGTTCGCGGGGCGATGATACTGGCTACTAGTACTGCGGCGTCTAGATTACTCGCCAATATTTGGCGTTTGGAGCTAAGCTTGTTGGCTTTCCGAACCACCCAGTTATTCCTAGGAAAAACTTCAATAATACTGGCGGTATTTTCGTAATTGGTATCTTCTTCGAGGCGAACGCGATCTCCAACAGCAACTGGGTTGCTGGTATTGAGACCTTGAAGGCGCATTTTGCCCCGGGTACGGGCTTTCCAAATATGCCCATCATCGGTGCGAACCATATACCAGCTTCCGGTTGATTTGGTTATGGTTCCCTCCATTATATTAGAAAATGCGTTTGCAAATTTCTTTAGTTTGGTGGGATTTTCCCATGGTGTAAAAGTGCAAAACGGGCACATCGGCAGCCATCAGTTCTTTGCACTGTTGCGCCGCCCATTCGATACCTACGCGATTGACTTCTTCGTTATTTTTGGCTGTTTCAACTGCACTTACAAGGGCATCAGGTAAATCGATATGGAATATCTTGGGCAACACACTGAGTTGTTTTTTGGTGGCCAGTGGCTTTATGCCAGGAATAATAGGAACCATGATGCCATTTTCTCTGCAATTTCGAACAAAATCGAAATAATACTGATTATCAAAAAACATTTGCGTTACTAAAAATTCAGCTCCAGCTTCTACTTTGCGTTTTAGGTAGCGCAAATCTGATTGAAGATTGGGGGCGTCCATATGTTTTTCAGGATAGCAGGCAGCGCCGATAGAAAAATTGGTTTCAACGGCATTGCTGAGCTCTTCATCTAGGTAGATGCCCGAATTCATGTTTTTAATTTGGTGAATAAGATCTAGTGCGTTCTTATTTCCGTCGTTCTCAGGCGTAAAATGCACATCGCCCGCGCGGGCATCTCCGCGGAGGGCTAAAACATTATCGATACCTAAAAAATTAAGTTCAATTAATGCCGTTTCTGTGTCGTCGCGGGTAAATCCCCCGCAGATAATATGGGGCACGGCATCGATGCGATACTTATTTTGGATAGCGGCGCAAATTGCCACAGTACCAGGTCGTTTTCGGGTAGAAACCCGATCGAAGGAACCATCGGTTCGCCTTTTAAGAATGAAATCTTCCCGGTGGTAGGTTACGTCTACGAAGGAGGGCTCAAATTCTAATAACGGATCAATTCCATCGTAAATACTTTTTATGCCTTCCCCTTTTAGTGGAGGCAAAATTTCGAATGAAAAAAGTGTGCGTTTACGTTGATTGATATGGTCGGTGATTTTCATTTAAAAGGTTACGTTTACAATTATAGTTTCGTTTTTACGCTTAATGGTTACGGGTGCGCGATCTCCTTTTTCAAACTTCCCAAGTGCGGACATATAAGCCATCATATCACTTATGGGGAAATCTCCTATTTGGATTACGATATCATCTCGAAGCAGACCTGCCACTGCTGCGGGTCTTTCTGGGGTAACTCCGTCGATACGTATGCCAGTTCCTGAAAAAGAGTAATCGGGCATTACGCCTAAAGTGACTTTAAATCGCATTTGACCAGGCGAAACATCCTTAGTTTTAACGAAGTCTAACTTTTTTCTTTTGGTATAACATACCATTTGTTTAATTGTTTGAATACTGTGGTGCATACCTACATAGTTGATGCGTTCTTCATCGTCGTCGGGCGTATGGTAATCGCGGTGTTGACCCGAAAAGAAATGCAAAACCGGGATGTTTTCTAGATAAAAGCTGGCGTGGTCGGATGGACCTAAGCCACTTTCGGTGGTGGCTATTTTTATGTTTTGCGTATCGGTTTCTAGTTCCTTTAGAATCTCCGACCATTTGGTTGAGGTGCCTACTCCGTTTATGGTTAAGGTTTTCTTGGTAGAGTCGATACGACCTAACATGTCGATATTGATTACGTAATTAATTTTATTTAGGGGAACAAGAGGGTTTTGGGTAAAAAACTTAGAACCCAAAAGACCTAATTCTTCTCCGCTGAAGGCAATGAAAAGGTAGTTGTTTTTCCGAAGGCCCCATTTGTTTAATTGTTTAGAAAGTTCAATCATAGCGGCCACTCCTGAGGCATTATCGTCGGCTCCGTTATGGATGGCTTGAGGTCCTTTATAGCGACTGTTATCGTATTCGTTGAAGCCAATATGATCGTGGTGGGCGCAAATAATAACGGTTTTTCTTCTGTGGTTGTTTTTGAATGCCACTACGTTATGACCGATGGTTTCTGGGGAAATAACCTTACTAACGAGGGTGAGTTGTATGTTCCTGGGTATAGGTTGGTTAGCTCTGAAATAGAAAACGGGTATTGAACAGGGTTTTACATTGCGATCTAATTTCCCACTTGGCGGTACTTCGTTGGAGTCGTTCCGAAAAAAGACAATCCCAATAGCTCCGTATTTTAGGGCGTTTTCAACTTTGGTATTGATGTCGGCAAATTGTGCCAACTCGCTATGCGGATTTTCGCTTTGGCCGAAGTATCCCAAACGGATAGTTACAATTTTACCCGCTACTGATGCGCCTTCAAATTCGTTTTTATTGAATTTTTCTGCAATAATTCCATAGCCCACATCGACAACTTCACCGGTGCAACTGTCAAAATCAACGGATTTTGACAGCGGATAAAAATCGCGATTCAATTTAAATACTTGTGGCATTGCAATGCCTCCAACGGATTCGATTTTCATTTTACAATCGTCGCTCGCGATGCGAAATTGGGTCATGGTAAATTCTTGGAATCCGTTTTTCCCCAATAATTTTAGTCCGTTTTTCTTAAATTCATTCGCGATGTAGGTGGCGCTCAATACTTCCCCTGGGGAACCGGTTTGACGGCCTTGCAGGGCGTCGGATGCCAAATAGGAAACGTGGGATTTGAGGCGCTGCATGGATTCCCATTGTTCCTTGGTATAGCCATTGGGTGTTTGGGAAAAACTGTTGGCCTGCGAACCCAAAAGGGCAGCGACAAGTAGGACATATTTAAAATAATTCATAAATCGTTTTTATAAGGATGAGACTTGAGAGTAATGCAAATATAAATCGGATGATTGGTGTGGGGGTTTTTAATGCTGTTTTTTGTCCAAAAGATGAGAAAATCACGACTCCAATGGCCATGGGTATATAAAACCAGCCAACGAGGTATTGTGTTTGGTATAGGTCTAAGCTATTTAAAGCGGGAAGAACAGCTTGCTGTAAAAGGGGGGCGTTAGCGGTGTTTAGATATTGTAATATGGGGGAAATCGACAATAAGGGCACCACGCTTAGGGATAGGGAGGTGGCTTTTTTGATGGGCAGCTGAAGAACCATTCTGAACAAGGGAACCATTATAATACCGCCCCCTAAACCACTTAGCGACACTACGGTACCCGCAAGTAGGCCTACAACTAGGTGCAAGATAAGCGATTGTTTCTCAGGTGCTTGTTCGTTGCTATCGCGCTCTTTCTTGAAAATCATATTCCCAATAGAAAGTAATAAAAATCCCAAGAAAACCCAAGAAAAACGGGCTTGGTTATACCAATTTCCGTGTTGAATGGAATAACTCACCACGGCGGCGGCTATCGCACCGGGTATTCCAACACTGAGGCTTTTTTTAAAATCATAAATACCCAATTTCACTTGGCGGTAAATTCCGGAAACACCGGAGGCAAAAACCAAGGCAATTGAATTAGCGAGGGTAAAACGGACGGCTTCTTCGTTGGTAATGTGAGGAAATTGCGCGAACAAATAGCTTAGCACGGGTATGAAAATTAACCCACCCCCAACGCCCATTAACCCCGCTAAAAAACCGCCAATCGACCCAACCAGAAACAATATTAATACCAACGTCATCGAGCCCTATTATTTGGGATTTGCAATCTTAGAAATACCTTGTGGATTCATAAGTAATACGCTAGCTCGTATAATTACAGGGTCTTTGGTTACCATCAGTCGAGCCCTATTATTTGGGATTTACAATCTTATTAATACGTTCGGGATTCATAAGAAATGCGGTAGCTTGATTAATTAAGGGGTCTCTGTTTAACATCGTTTTGTGGTATTCAGATTTATCATACCAGCGCGTATACAGGGCTTGCCTTAATTCGTATAAGTACCACTCTTGGTTGTTTTTAATGTCTTGGCTGATCCATTTTTCAATGGCCGACGTATTGACTTGCAAAAAGTTAGCTTGGTTTAAAATACTTGAGTCGCTATTTTTTGAAATAACTTGGTTAATCGCGGTGCTTATTTTTTCAGCCCCTTTAACTGCGGCAAATTGCGTGAAGTCGCTCAATAATTGAAAGGCATCGTCGGTATTTTTGGTTTTCCAAAACGATTCCTTTTGATTCGTATAATCGAACAATATCAATTCTCTTTTCATCCAATTTAACGCATCTAAGGGTGCAGACTGGTTAATATTTACGTCGGGTTGTACCCCAGAACCATCAAAAACGATACGTCCGTTTTTAGTTTTGAATGCTTGTTTGGGGGAAGTTTCCGAACGGCGGTAATCTCGTTTTTGAATGCAGCGGCCACTTGGAATGTGGTACCGAGCGGTTGTAATTTTCATTTGCGTTCTATAGGGCAGATTTTTGTAGTTCTGCACCAGTCCTTTCCCAAAACTTGTAGATCCAATTATCAGAGCGCGGTCGAGGTCTTGCAAACTACCGCTCACAACTTCTGAGGCGGAGGCGGAAGATTCGTTGATGAGCACCACAACAGGAAGTGTGGGCGCTAAGGGTTCGTTGGGTGTTCTCCAAGGTTCATTGCCCTTTTTGTGTGCGCCTCGCAGGGTAACGATTACGGTATTTTTGGGCACAAAGAGTCCAACAATTTCAACGGCTTGGTCGAGCAATCCGCCGCCGTTATTGCGCAAATCCAATACCAATCCCTTAATGTTATGACTGTCTATTTGTTTTTTTAGCGCTTGGGCTATTTCTTGTGCGCAATCGCGTCCAAATTCATCGAGTTTAATATACCCGTACTGGTTTTTCAGCATTCCGTTATAGGAAACCGATTTTTGTTCAACCAAACTTCGGGTGATGGTTTTAACGAGGGTATCTTGGTGTCGGAGTAGGGTTATTTTAAAGGTAGTCTGAGGCGCTCCGCGGAAATATTGCATTAACTCATCGATTGGTCTGTTTTTCAGGGAGATGTCGCCCACCTTTAAAATAATATCACCATACTTAACTTGGGCTTGATCGAATCCATACCCTTTTTCAAGATCCAATACCATGGGGAATTGGTTTCTAATGACCATTCGGCAGCCAACGCCGCCGTATTCGCCTTGTCGTTCGATTAGGGCTTCTTCTGCTTGGTATTCAGAATAGAAAACGGTGTAAGGATCAAGGTTAGCGAGCATACTTTTGATGGCTTTTTGCGCCATTTCAGATGCAGGTATTTCTTCTACATATTCTTCCTGAACGGTTTTATACACATTCGAAAATATTTCCAAATGTTTGCTAAACTCAAACAAATCGTTTCCATATCGAAAACCGGTGAAGCTTACGAAGATCAGTAAAAGCACTAATATAGATTTTGGGATGAAAACGCGCACATTCAAAAATACAAATTCGATGGGGTATTGGCTTCATTCTATCGATAAAACACATGAATTTGGGCATATTAGCAAAGAGGATGTATTTTTGTTATTATGGAATCCAATTATAATTTTGAACAGAAACTAGCGAATTGGGTCTACAGAGGCTTGATCAATGCAGGCGTACCCGACCTGCAAGCTTCTTGGGTTAAATTGGCCGTTCTACTCGGCGCATTATTGATATTGGTTTGGGTGATCGGCTTTGTAACGCGGAGGGTGGTTCAGAATTCGATTAAGGCCTATTCACAACGGGTACAAAGACCCCTGTTGGATATTTTAGTAGAGAATCAAACCTTTAAATATTTAACACGGATCATACCGCTTTTTATTGCTTCGTTGGCTATGCCCGTGGTATTAAATGGTTTTGATTGGTTTATTGGTCCCGCTCAAAACATCATTGGCATACTCATGATTGTTACGTTAACCCAATTCGTGCAATCGGTATTGAAATTTTTGAAAGTGGTTTTATTGCAATCCGAATCGCTGCGCGATAAGCCTATTGCTGCCTATGTTCAAGTTGGGGGCATCGTAATTAATCTGTTGGCTCTGTTATTTGCGATTTCGGTTTTAACCGACCGATCGATTTTAAGTTTGTTAACGGCTGTTGGTGCCATGAGTGCTGTGTTATTGTTGGTTTTTAAAGATACATTATCGGGATTGGCCGCCTCTGTGCGCATTAGTTCTTCCGATATGCTCAGAAATGGCGATTGGATTGAGTTTTCGAAATATGGCGCCGATGGTACCGTTATGGATATCAACTTGGTGAGTGTGAAAGTTCGTAATTTCGACAATACCTATACGACTGTGCCAACGGCTGCATTTACCTCTGATGCGTTTAAAAATTGGAGGGGCATGGAGGAATCAGAAGGCCGCAGGATCAAACGCTCGGTTACGATTTCGCAACACAGTGTTGGATTTGCTTCCCCCGAAATGATTGAGAAATTTCGTAAACACCCCCTGTTACGTGACTATATCAAAACCAAAACAGAGGAAATAAACAAGCACAATCAAGAGGTAATTGAAAATGGGAAGGGTGTGACCCGAAATTTGACAAATTTGGGCTTATTTCGGATGTATTTGAACAATTACTTGGCTGAGCATGTTCATATTACTACCGAACTCTCGCTATTGGTGAGGCAGTTAGCCCCAAGCGAAATTGGTATCCCCTTGGAGATTTATTGTTTTTCACGCGTGAAAACATGGGTGGAATACGAAAATATACAGTCCGACATATTTGATCACATTTTTGCCGCAGTTAAAGAATTTGATTTGGAAATTTTTGAAAATCCGGGCAATAAGTCCTTTAATAGATTGCAACAAATTAGCGAACACATGCAAGATTAACAGCAGATTTTGGCATAATTCGTGTACTATATAATGCACACAAAAAATATAGCACTACAAAATCATTTTTGTAACGCTTATTTTTGAACAGTAGTAAAATTATGGTGAAACAGGTATTTTTATTTTTAGGTATTGGTTTTATATTGACCGCTGGATCGTTGCAAGCGCAATTATCAGGGTCCTATACGATTGGTGGTACGAGCGGCGCTAGAAACTTTGGAAGTTGGAATGATTTTGTAAGTTCTTGGGATAAAAACGGAGCTTCGGCTGCCGTAAACGTGCGGATTCTTGCCGATGAAACGGTAATTAAACCCGTAGTTTTTACCCAACACGGATCTTCGCCAACCCGGAAAACCGCACCCCTTACCATTACCGGTAATGGGAAAAAGCTTACGGGTAATTTCGGCCGTGAAGTGTTGCACTTAAAAGGTATGGATCATACTGTAATTCGAGGGTTAACCATTGAAAATACAGCCACCTCCTCTGCGTTAATCGGTATTCGATTTTCCAACCGGGCCGATAGCAACGTGCTTGATAGCTGCACTATTGTGTTCTCAAAATTATCAACAGCGAGCAAAGACACCGGCGCTTATATTGCGTTTGCCATTGATTCGGGTCGCATAACCAAAAATATTAGTAAACATTCGGGTATTGGCAATACAATTAAGAACGGGAATTTTTACTCGGTTTTGCCTCAATCACCGGGACCTTTTTACGGTATTTACGATCGACAAGGCAGCACGGATTTTGGAACTATTTCCACGCACAACCGCATCGATTCTAATACAATTTCCACATTTTATGCGGTTGGAATTTGTATGCAATATATAAATGGAGAGCGCTGTAATCGCAATGTGGTAACCCGAGTAAATTGTAATTCCAACAGCACTGTCGATACAACCGTGATTGGTATTTTCTGCTTAAACGGACGTTCAGATTTAGTAGAAATTTCTATTAGTAACAATACGATTTCGCATATTCCCTACAAAAACGCGCCGCTCAGTAGTGCAGATGATTATGTATACCAGCTTTATGGAATCAATGTATGGAAACTGGTTGGTGGGTCTAAGAAAATTGTTCGAATAGACGGAAATACCGTTAAAGATTTGTTGTATTACAGATTATTTAGCGGCGTTTTAGCGCAGTACAGCGAACAAGTCAGTATTTCACGGAATCGCTTTTATGATGTTGAAGGGGATCGTGGCGATGCGTATGGTATTTATGCGCAATACGGTGATGAT
>CAMBBZ010000050.1 GCA_945863965.1 Chitinophaga pinensis
CAACGGAATCCATCCAAATCCACACTGTCGATCCAAAACTTCATACTTTCAATCATGGCCTTTCTAAGCCCCGGCTCCGCGTAATTCAACTTGGCTACATCCGTCCAACCCAAACTCTTTCCCGATTTATCTAAAGGATCGGTAATTTCGCCTTTCTCGTTTTTCATATACCATTCGGGATATTCGGTAATCCATCTATGGCCCCAAGCGGTATGATTCGCCACCCAGTCTAAAATCACAATCATTCCGTTTTCGTGGCACTTTTTTACCAAAGTTCGGAAATCCTCCAAGGTACCATAATCCGGATTTACCGCAGTATAATCGGAAATAGAATACGGACTGCCCTTGTACTTCTCCCATTTATCGACTTCCCCCTCTTCTTGAACCAAGTCTTCTACAAACACATCGCCTTTGGCTTTGCGTTTCTTCCTTCCTATGGGCTGTGAAGGCATTATCCAAACCACATTCACTCCAAGATACTTCAACTCCTCAATACTCGGTAAAAAGGCCTGAATGGTGCCTGTTTGCGTATGATGGCGCAGGTTTACCTCATACATGATCGGATTTTCGGGCAAAAGCGACTGCGCTTTCACCGTTGCCACTCCCCAAATGGCCAAAAGGGCTATCATTATTTTTTTCATATGCTTATTTTTTAAACTTCAATATCAAAGCCGACCCTGGAGATAGCGTATACAAATACTTATACGCCTTGCCATTACCGATTCGTTTTACCAACTTCCCATAAGACTCAAAACCATTGGTTCCCGTGTATTTGAAATTCGTATTACTTCTATTTATAACCGTTATAACCGTTTCGTTTCGGTACGTTCTTCTAATTACCGCACGATCGGAATCGTGGTGCAGCCATTCAAAGTCGCCATACATCAAAGCCATACTCGACCTGCGAAATTCAATACATTGCTTCACCCAAGCCTTTAGGGCCAATTCCTGCTCGCTCAAACCTTCAAATTTCATGGGATTGCGATTGCCCGGATCATTTGCCCCGGTCATGCCAAACTCATCACCATAATACACCACCGGAATACCCGGAGCTGTCATTTGATACGCATAAAACAATCCAAATCGCTCAAACCCCTTACTTCCATTTTGAGGCAAATCACGCAAATGTCCTATCCGCTTAAGCTCCATCCAATCGGTACTGCGGTCAATAGTGCCATCGGCAAAACTCATCAATCGCGTGCGGTCTTGATTCCCCGTAATATTTCCCATCAAATGGTGGTATCCATAGGTTTCCAAACTGCGATTTTGTTCGTTTACCAACTTTTCCATCGGATCGCCAAACGCAAAAACATCCACCATGCGATCGTATAAATTAAAATCGAATTGGGCATCTAATAAACCCGACCCCACATAAGAGGAAATGAGCTGCGGATCTCCATAGGTCTCGCCTATTTGGTAGGTGTTTTTTCCTCTCTTGGGGGAAATTTCCGAACGTATTTTCTTCGTAAGTAAACGGGTAAAGTTCTCGGGTATGTGCTTAGTGGCATCGTGACGGAACCCATCAAATTCAAAATTTCTCAACCAAAACAAGGCAGAATCTACCATATAATCGGCTACTTCGGGCCTTCCCAAATCCAATGTAGGCATGAACGTATCGAACCAGGTCGTCAACCGGTGATCGTCCCAACGCTCGGTATTCAACGAGCCGTCTGGCAAATACAAAGGTGTAACCCAATCGGGATGCTGCTTGTAAATGGGATGCTCTTTGTGCACGTGATGCGCTACATAATCCAAAAGTACATTAATACCCGAATCATGGGCGCGCTTCAGGGCCGATTTCAATTCGGCATCCGTTCCAAAACGCGGA
Source organism: Chitinophaga pinensis (assembly GCA_945863965.1). GTDB lineage: Bacteria > Bacteroidota > Bacteroidia > NS11-12g > UBA955 > VMCP01. The sequence continues at coordinate 1,829 of CAMBBZ010000050.1, forward strand.
TCTACCACCGTGTTATATACCGGCCAATATCCGTGATAGCCACTGAACATCACATGCGGATCCTTGAAGTTGCCCCAAGCACCATCAGGATTTCGGGTAATCGGACTTATCCAAAGCGAATTGAAACCCAAATCGTTCAAATATCCGTTTTCAATCACACGGTCAATGCCTTTAATATCGCCACCCCAATAATTGGTTTTTTCTGTAACCAAAGGGTGGTTTACCTTCCGATTGTTCTGCGGATTTCCATCGTAAAAGCGATCAATAAACGCGAAATACATGACATTGCCATGTAAATCATCGCGGCTAATTTCCGCTGCGTTTTCAATAGGTTCACCCTCCTGCAAGGGCATAAGTAAATCGCCAAAAACGGTGCTATCGTTTGCCGCAAACACCCGCAAATGAGAACGTCCGTTCAGTTTAGTGACAAGTGGTTCTAAGTCCAAAGGTCCCTGAATAACCGAATCTACCAACAAACGATTGTTTTGTAATACCCAAATATGTACATCTTTTTCGGATGATTCAAGGCCTATTCCTGAATCCGTAAATCGAATACCCGTATGTACCCTTTTACGTCCATTAGCGGCATTGAACGCCATAACATCCACGTAAGTAGCTCCCTGAAACGCGCGCAACGGGGCGTAAGGAAGGCTTCCCCCGAAAATTATAAAGCGCGAGCTATCTACACGCTTTATTTGAACATCGCCGCCCGCATGTACACTGTCGGCATACCCAATATCAAAAAAATCTGCCGATTCTATGAAGGCGGTATCCGACCAATTAAACACCGACACCACTTTGGTATTAGGCGTTTCGGTAAGTTGGCGCTCTGTATTACAGGCAAAAAACGCCAGTATGAGCCCTAAAAGCAGTTTATTTCTTGGCATAATCGATCCGTTTGGATTGTTTTGGTTCAACTTGAAAATCGACACCCCAGCTATTAATTAAGAGGGAGGGGCCTTCGATGTTTTCAACCTCTACTTGCTCTTTATAGAGCGAAATGCGCAAATAATTTTCCCTAAATCGGATATTGAACCGTATGGATTTCCATTTTTGGGGAATATTGGGCGACAGGTGCAGGCGGCCGTCGCGAACGCGCAAACCGGCAAAGCCCTTGGAAATAGTCATCCAAGTTCCAGCCATGCTGGTAATATGACAACCGTCGCACGTATCGTTATTGATATCGTTCAGATCCAAACGGGCGGTGCGCAAATAGAACTCATAGGCCTTATCAGAATTACCAATTTTATTGGCAAGAATGCTGTGAATGCAAGGCGAAAGGGAACTTTCGTGCACCGTCAAGGGCTCGTAAAAGTCGAAATGCCGCTTATGGGAATCCAAATCAAACTCGTCTTCGAAGAAGTAAAATCCTTGCAACACATCGGCTTGCTTAATGTAGCAACTTCGCAAAATACGGTCCCAACTCCAATGCTCCACGATAGGACGTTGGTCGGCCGACAACTGCGAAACGGGGATTAATTCCTTATCCAGAAATCCATCCTGCTGCAAATACACATTGCGATCGGCATCATAAGGGAAATACATATTGGAAGTAATTTCATCCCATCTTGTTATTTCCGACGCTGCAAAAGCCGTTTTCGATGCGATTTCTGCAAATCTTTTTGGATTTTCTTTTTGCAATAGGTGAATTTGATCGCGGGTATAATTCAAGCACCAAACCGCAAACTTATTGGTATACCAGTTGTTGTTGACGTTATTTTCGAACTCGTTTGGACCCGTAACCCCCAACATCACCCATTGTTGTTTGTTTTCAGAGAAATGTACCCGCTGCGACCAAAAACGGGAAATTCCTAAGAGCACTTCCAATCCATATTCAGCCATATACCCCGTGTCTCCGGTATAATTGATATAGTCGTAAACGGCATACGCGATGGCGCCGTTACGGTGAATTTCTTCAAAGGTTATTTCCCATTCGTTATGACATTCTTCGCCGTTCATGGTTACCATGGGATACAACGCGGCCCCTTTGGTAAAGCCTAATTTTTGGGCATTTTCGATGGCTTTGTCGAGCTGATTATACCGGTAAACCAACAAATTACGGGCTACATCGCTTGGAGCGGTAGCTAAATAAAAGGGCAAACAATAGGCCTCAGTATCCCAATAGGTACTGCCCCCGTACTTTTCACCGGTAAATCCTTTCGGGCCGATATTCAAACGCGAATCGTCGCCGGTGTAGGTTTGGAAAAGTTGAAAAATATTGAATCGGATAGATTGTTGCGCTTCGTCGTCGCCTTCAATTTCTACATCGCAATTGTGCCAAATACGCGCCCATTCTTGGCTTTGTTCCCTTAGGAGCGCCGCTAACCCGACATGGCTGGCTTCTTGAGCCTCGGCATGGGCCGAGTTCCGCAATTCCGCTTCAGGTCCATACATACTACTGCAAACGGCGGTATATTTTTGAAGCTGTAACTCTTGGTTTTTCTCTAAACGAACATTAAAATTCGCTAACGAACCACGATCTTCAGTACTTAAATTAACCGTATAACTATTGGTATCTAAAACAATATTATGTAATGAGCTTGCTGCAATTGAAAAGTTTGTTTTTTTGGTTTCTTGCGTCACCCAAAGTTGGGAACCTTCTACGCCCGCTTGTGTGTCTTGCCAAAAGAATTCATCGTAATTACTGTCTTGATTGTGTACATCGCCGCTGAGCTTACTTTGAATGTTTATTTGACAATCTGCCGATGCTTTGATGGATAGGGCTATAACGCCCAAGTTCTTGCGTTTCATGCTCACAAAACGTGTCCAATCAAACTCCAATTCAATCCCTTTAGCCGTAACTACCCGATAGGCTCTTTTAAGCAAGCCCTGTTTCATATCGAGGGTTCTGGTAAAATTCAAAGGTTCCATTTGGTTCAAGTCTATCACTTGACCGTCTACCTCCACACGAATTTGGTTCCAGCTCACGGAGTTCAACACTTTTGCAAAATATTCAGGATATCCGTTCTTCCACCAACCCACTCGAGTTTTGTCGGGGTAGTAAACTCCGGCTAAATAAGACCCTTGCAAGGTTTCACCGCTGTAATCTTCCTCAAAATTGGCTCGTTGACCCATTCTACCGTTACCGATGCTGAAAACACTCTCAGAAACTTTTACATTTTCACGATGGAATCCCTCCTCCACAATCTGCCATGGATGTATTTTGATATACTCTTTCATAAAACGTTTATAAATTTTGAATTTGGTCCCAGTCAAGTCCTACCAAACTTGACACACATACGTCGGCTTCGGTTAATTCGTGTCCAACGCCAACCACCTTCATCCCTGCGGCTTTGGCCGCTTGAATACCCGAAGGCGCATCTTCAATAACGAGACAATTTTCAGGCAAGACCTGCAATTGAAGGGCCGCATTGAGAAATACTTCGGGATCTGGCTTGGTGTTTTTAACGCCGTTTCCGTCTATTACCGCAGCAAACCGCGATGCCAATCCCAATTTTTCTAAAATAAAGGGGGCATTTTTGGAGCTGCTGCCCACGGCTTTGGGACAATTATGGGACTCTAATAGGGTTAGGAAATCCAATACGCCTGGCAAGATATCTTTTTGACCTAATTCATTTATTAACAATAAATAATGGTCGTTCTTCTCTTGTAGTAGTTGAGGTATTTCTTCTTGGGGAAGGGTAACGGAGGCCCATTCCAAAATCAAGTTCAGACTATCGGCCCGACTCACACCTTTCAGCTTTTCGTTATCGTGTTCGGTAAGATTGTAACTGAATTTGGCCGCAACCGCCTTCCAGGATTGGTAATGATAAACAGCCGTGTCTGTCAACACACCATCGAGATCGAAAATCACCGCCTTAATCATACCTGTTCTATCAGGAAGCGGTAGTCAAATTTTTGTGGTATTCCAATAAAGCGGAAACGGGATTTTTATTGATAATTCCCACGGTAAAACCCATTTCACTAGCGATATCTCGGAGTACATCTTGAAAATAATACGAAACCGATCCCACAAAATGAACGGGAACTTCACGGTAATTGGGATAACAGGTTATATGAATTTCCGCAAATTGTCGCAAGCCTTTATTAATGATATCTGAAAAGTACGGATGTTCCTTATGGGGCACTAAAAACCGCATAAAAGAAGCCAAAAACACGTTGGCATCGCGTTGATTGTAAACTTTAGAAAATATCTCTTCTTTGGTTAGTTGATAGCGCCCTTTAAAATCCTTTTGGAGCTCTTTAGGCAAACGTTCATAGATATAAGCCGCCAATATTTGCTTCCCAAAATAAGAACCACTACCCTCATCGCCCAAAATATATCCAAGAGCGGGTATAACTTCACTCACCTCGTTTCCATCAAAATAACAACTGTTGCTGCCTGTTCCCAAAATACAGGTGATGGCGGGCTCTCCTGTGTAGGTGGAATACGCCGATGCATTCAAATCATGTCCAACATGACACTTGGCTTGAGTAAACACGGTTTCCAAAGCCACCTTAATTACGGCATTGCGATTTTCACTGGAACAACCGGCGCCATAAAAATGCACTTCCTCAATCTGCAGCGCATATTTCATTAAATCTGTATTCGCTTTTAAATGCTCTAAAACCACCTCGGTGGTATGAAAAAAAGGATTAAATCCAATGGTAAATGTCTCATGCACATGGCCTTTTCCGTCATCGAGCAACCAATCGCATTTGGTAGATCCGCTTTCTGCAACTACTATCATAAAGAGTACTGTTTGAACAAACTTAGTGTATTTGTGACACATTTGCGCAATTCCAAAAAGAGAACTGACCAAAATAGTTCACAAGGGGTGTTTTATGGTACATTCAAAGATGCGAATTATCTTTGAGGTGTCAAAACCCCATGAATCAACCCCAAATTAACCCCAATGTTTCGGTCGATTGTGCCCTATTTAGTTTCGACGGCAGTGAGCTAGAAGTCTTACTTATTGAAAGAATGGCTGGGGAAACCACCTTGGAAGACGATCTTTTGGCACTGCCGGGCAACCTTATTTATCAAAATGAAAATTTAGACCAAGCGGCCAATCGGGTACTTTTCGAATTAACGGGACTTGAGAATATATTTTTAGAACAAGTGTATACCTTCGGCGACCCCGCACGCATCACCAAGGAAAAGGATCAGGACTGGCTGAAAAAAATTCGGGTGCACCCCGAAGCGCGCGTTATCACCGTGGCGTATACCTCGCTCGTAAAAAAGTCTAACTTAAAAGTTTCACCGAGCTCCTTTGCACGAAAGGCGCTTTGGGTAAAAGTAAAAGAAGTGCCCCAATTGGCCTTCGATCACAACGAAATCTTCACCAAAGCCTTGGATTTTCTCAAGCAAAAAATATACTTACAGCCCTTAGGATACGAACTTTTACCAGAACGTTTCACCTTGGCCCAGCTTCAAAAATTATACGAAGCCATTCTCGACGATAGCTTCGATAAACGCAATTTCCGCCGCAAAATTTTACGCACCTCCTTCATCGTGCCTCTCGATGAAAAACAACAAGGGGTCGCACACAAGCCTGCGCGGCTTTATCGATTCGATAAAAGTCAATTTCACCAAATTTAAGCGCAGACAATAAGTGTTTTATTGACACTTACAAATAAATACCTTAGTTTGCAGATTCAATAGGTGCAGAATGGCTATTAAAAAACCACAATTACGAATATCAGAAATCGTTTGGATGAGCTTCGGCTTCATGGGAATTCAAGCCGGATTTGGACTACAAAACGGCAATGCAAGCCGCATCTTAGAAGATTTTGGTGCCCACATCCATCAATTGAGTTGGTTTTGGTTGGTAGCGCCTCTCACCGGTATGATTGTACAACCCCTTACGGGGTATTTTAGCGACAAAACATGGACGCGTTTAGGACGCAGAAAACCGTTTTTCCTAGCCGGAACCATCATTTGTTGCTTAGCCATAGTAGCCCTACCCAATAGCGGTGCATGGTTTGCTGGCAAATCTGCCCTGTTATTTGGCGCTATATTTTTGGCCTTAATGGATGCCTCTATCAACGTGGCTATGGAACCATTTCGCGCTTTAGTGGCCGACAATCTTGGCGAAGACCAACGTACCTTAGGATTTTCTATTCAAACATTCTTAATAGGAATTGGCGCAGTTTTGGGAAGTTGGTTGCCTTGGATTATGACGCATATTTTTCACGTAAGCAATCAAGCGCCACACGGATTTGTGCCCGATAACGTGGTTTATTCCTTTTATTTTGGAGCGGTTTTCTTTTTCGCCTGTATTATGGTTACCGTATTATTCGCTAGAGAATACAATCCCGAAGAATATGCAAAATACCACAGCGGCGCCGCTAAAAATTCGGAACAAGCGGGCATCATGGAAATATTCCGTGACTTCAAACGCATTCCCAAAACCATGATGCAATTGGGTTTGGTACAATTTTTTAGTTGGTTCGGACTCTTTTGTATGTGGGTTTACACCACCAAAGCCGTTGCCCAAAATGCCTACGGACTTCCCGCCATTGGAGCCGGTTATACTGGAACCGATAAACTTGTTTTTGACACCGCTGGAGATTGGGTAGGCATTCTTTTTGGCGTGTACAATGGTGTAAGTGCCCTTTATGCCCTTTTATTGCCCCGTATCGTGCGGAAAATAGGCCGTAAACAAACCCATGCCTTCTCTTTAGTGGCCGGTGGAATTGGCCTGCTTTCTATGTTCTTCATTACCGATCCCCAAACGCTCATGATCAGCATGATCGGTATTGGTATGGCTTGGGCCAGTATTTTAGCCATGCCTTATGCGATCCTGGCTGGCAGCATTCCCGATGGAAAAATGGGTATTTATATGGGTATATTCAACTTCTTTATTACCATCCCGCAAATTATAAGCGCCCTAATTTTAGGTCCGATCGTTGCGGGACTTTTCGATAATCAAGCCATTCAAGCCCTTGTACTTGCTGGAATCATGATGTTATTGGCAGCGGTAGGTATGCTGTGGGTAACAGACAAAGAAACGGCTGAACCCGCACTTCACTAATATTTATTTGGGGGAAGTCTCTTTCAAGAGTTCTTCTTTAACAGGGATTTCCCATACATAAAAGCCTTTGGCTTCTAACTTCCAATTATTTCCTTTCCGCTCCACCACTCCCGCATTTGAATCACCACTTTGCAGTAACAAGCGGGCTTTCGACAGATCCAAGTTCAATTCCGCCAATGTGGAAATATGCAATTCCTGTAGGGTATCCGATTGATTGGCGGCATACAATATTACCGATGTATTTCCCTTAATGCCCGCCGCATAAATACCCTCCGTTGGCACCATCTGAAATCGCTTTCCTCCGGTAAAAAAAGCAGCATGACTCTGGGTGCGCAAGGTATTTAATGAGGATATCCACGAAATCATCTCTTTTTCGTGTGCCAAGCGCTTCGCTGAATCAAAAACACTACGCTGCACTTCCCTATTAAAACCGGGTATGTCTTCCCGAATATCGCCATGTGATCCTGTTTTAGACATCAACGTTTCGGTACCATAAAAAATGCAGGGTATGCCACGTGTCATACTCAGTAATCCCAGCGACATTTTTGTCTTCCAAATTTCCTTACCATACTGTCCGTGTATCCTATCTATATCGTGATTATCAATAAACGTTACCAAATATTCTGGATTCAAATACAAATAATCGGCCGCCAATGTGTAGTACAAACGGCTCAATCCGCCGTCCCAGTTCCATTTTTCATTCAAACCCTTTTGCAGGGCAAAACACACCTGAAAGTCTGTCACGCTATGGGGTTTCCCCAAAAGATCTCCACTGAAAATATTCGGCGCATAAACCGCCTGCGTGGCAACGGCTACCTCCCAGGTTTCCCCAAAAAGAAAAACACCAGGAAACACACGCTTCAAACGGTGATTCAGTTCCGATAGAAAGGCCAATTCTGAATACGGATAGGTATCGACCCGTATTCCAGCTAGTTGGGCCTTGGCCAACCACCACAAGGTATTTTGAATCAAATATTGCGCTACATCGGGATTCGACTGATTCAAATCGGGCATTTCCTTCACAAACCAACCCTGCTCCATGAGCGCACGATCGCCACTTAATGCATACGGATCAGGAATCGTGGCCAAACGGTAGTTGGTGATTTTCTTCTCCGAATAATGATGAAACCAGTTCGTATCAACCGGATTTTCGTATAACGGATGTTTATGTCCGGTATGATTGTACACCAAATCAACAACCATTTTCAGTCCTTGGTTGCGGGCTTCTTCGCTCATGGATACGTATTCATCTAAACTCCCGAAACGCGGATCAATACCGTAATGATCGGTACATGCGTACCCGTGATAACTCTGCTTGGGTTGGTTATTCTCCCAAAGCGGGGTGCACCAAATAGACGTATATCCCATATCCTTAATATAAGAGAGCCCCTCACGGATGCCCTTGATATCGCCTCCATGCCGACCAAATGGATCCTTTTTATCGGGCGCTTCTAACATCCCCGCCACCGCATCGTTGCCCATATCGGCGTTCTTAAACCGATCGGGCATGATCAAATACATCGCATCGCTAGGCGAAAGGGTATAACGGGCATTTTTATCGGCGGGACTCAAATCGGACTTAGGTAATATTTCATAATTAACCATTTGCTTTTTTCTTCCTTGGGAAATCTCCAAAACAAGCGTGCCCGTGAACGTATCATTCAGCATCAAGTCTTGCAATAAATAGGAACTTGAAGCAGATCGGTTTTTGCCCAAAATAAATCCCGTTGTGCAAACCCGAACCGAGGCATTTTTCAAGTTCTTCCCGTAAAATAGTAATTGCAAGGTATCGCGGCCCATTTTGTTATACCAATTAGGAGGATCAATCCGATAACAGAGGGTCTTAGTGTCTTTGGGTTTTTGTTCCGTTCCTTGAGCGAATGCGCTGCCTGACACTAAAAACAATGACATTCCTAAAATACTTATTGTAAATCTGCTTGTTGAACGCATGACCGTGCAATTTTTGTGTAATTGACTGAAAAAACAAATCAAAGTGTCATTTTTACACTTATTCTTTGATATATTTGTTCACACACTAAACTAAATTGGATGTCTCTCCTATCGTTTTCTTCCTTTTCCAAAGGCAATTTTGCCCCAATCCACACCCAAAAATTATCTCCTATCAACTATATGAAATCTTTACTCACCCTTTTAATCGCCCTCCTTTCGAGCGCTTTATACGCCCAAGTTACCCTAGATCCCGTTTTCGCCACACAATTTGACTCGGTTACGATCATTTTTGATGCGTCAAAAGGGGGGAAAGGCTTGCTCAACGTATCGCCGGCCGAAGTATACATGCACACGGGCGTTATTACCAACAAAAGCACCAGCCTTACCGATTGGCGCAACGTACAAGGCGTTTGGGGCACCGATGATGCCCCGAGGAAAATGACCTCTAAAGGCAATAATATTTACGAAAAACGCATCCATATTCATACCTTTTACGGACTTACCAGCACGGATACCGTGAAACGTTTGGCCTTTGTTTTCCGCAATAGGGCGGGAAATAAGGAAGGAAAAACCACCGACGGTCAAGATATTTTCGTAGACCTAGCCCAATCGGGTCTACAAGTTAAAATTCAAACGCCAAGCGCCGATCCGGGCATTTTTACGGCTACCGATGCGTTAGAATTTGACGTACTCGCCTCCCAAAACGCGAGCATCACGCTGTATCAAAACGGCAGTACTATCAAAACAGCAACCGGCACTCAACTTCTTCATTCGATAAGCAGCTTAACAGCCGGCGATTATCAGTTTATAGCACGGGCTATTGCAGGCGGTATCGATAAAAGCGATACCCTCAATATCCTAGTGCGGCCTAACAGCCCCAATGTGAGTCCTCTTCCCTCGGGAATGGAAGAAGGGATTAATTACTTGAATGATACCACGGTTTTATTATGTATTTATGCGCCCAATAAGAAGTTCATTTACGTTCAAGGGGATTTTAACGGATGGAAATTACAGAACGGCTATCTCCTAAATCGCAATCCCGAAGGTACCCGTTGGTGGATCCAAATAAACGGATTGAAAAAAGGGCAGTCTTACGCCTACATCTATAATATTGATGGAACGATCAAAGTGGCCGATCCCCTAGCTGAGTTGGTATTGGACCCTTGGAATGATGGCTGGATTAACAAAACAAATTTCCCCCAAATACCGAAGTATCCACACGGAAAAACCACGGGAATTGTTTCTGTTTTTACAGTGGGCAAATCGGAATACCAATGGAAAAATTCCAATTTTAAAATAACAAATCCAACCGAGCTCAACATTTACGAACTCCACATACGCGATTTTATCGCAGCCAAGGATTATTCTACACTGAAGGACTCTCTGCAATACTTGAAATCCATGGGAATCAACGCCATCGGTTTAATGCCGATAGGCGAGTTTGAGGGCAATAATAGCTGGGGTTATAATCCTTCGTTTCATATGGCCGTCGATAAATTCTACGGCAATGAAGCGCAATTAAAGGCGTTCATCGATATATGTCACGGCGAAGGCATTGCCGTAATTTTAGACATGGTTCTCAACCATGCCTTTGGTCAAAGCAGTCATTGCCGAATGTATTGGGATGCCGCCAACAACCAACCTGCAGCTAATAACCCTTGGATTAACCAACAAGCGAAGCACGATTTCAATGTGGGGTATGACTATAACCACGAAAGTAGTGCCACCAAATATTTCACCGACCGCGTGCTCAAACATTGGCTCACCCAATTTCAATTTGATGGATTTCGCTTTGATTTATCGAAAGGGTTCACCCAAAAAAATACCTTGGGCAATACCAGCGCTTGGGGCAATTACGATGCCAGCCGCATTGCACTATGGAAACGCATTCGCGACCAAATCAGAACCTACGATACCGACGCCATGCTCATTTTAGAGCATTTTGCCGACAACGACGAAGAACGGGAGCTTAGTTCTATGGGCTTTTTCCTTTGGGGAAATGCCAATCACGCGTATAACGAAGCCACTATGGGGTATAATTCCGACCTTTCTTGGGGAAGTAATTATAATGCCCGTAGCTGGACGAATGCCCACTTGATTTCTTACATGGAAAGCCACGACGAAGAGCGTTTGATGTATAAAAACACCATGTTCGGTAACGTAAAGGGCAGTTACAGCACGAAAGAAACCAAAACCGCATTGAAGCGCATGGAAATGGCCTGTAACGTATTTTTTACCGTGCCCGGACCTAAAATGATTTGGCAATTTGGAGAACTCGGCTACGATGTAAATATCGATTTTAACGGTCGCACCGGTGAAAAGCCCATTCGTTGGGAGTATTTAAAAGACAAAGATCGGGCACATTTGCGTTGGGTTTACAGTACGTTCATGAACCTAAGAAACACCTATCCTGTATTTCATACCACACTCAATGCCGATGACGGGTTCGGTGCCGAATTAAATGGAGTGGTTAAGAAAACTTGGTTGCAGAAAG
>CAMBBZ010000051.1 GCA_945863965.1 Chitinophaga pinensis
GCGCCTCTTTTGGTTTTTCCTCTTTTATTATGCTCGAGGGCTTTTTCAATGGCTTCAAAATCAAATCCGCTGTGTTGAAAGAAGCGTTGGTCTTCGGCCGCTATAACTGCTTTTTCAAAGATATCGGGTATTTCGTTTAGGGATAACCAAGGTCCTTCCTCTGCGCGAAGCGCTCGCTGGTCCCATTGAATGGCGGTAAATGGCGGATTTATCCATTTATAGGCTACTACCGGAATAATTGGCAGAAGTAACAGAATGAGCATGAATCGCAAAAGTTTGTACATAGGTATATATCGATGTGGTAAAATTAGGACTTTGTTGCCCAAAATAGCCCCATTTTTAGAATTAGATTTTTTGAATATAACAGTTTTTGACATTTAAATTGTTGAAAATCATTGCGTTGAAATTCGATGTAATTTTTGGCATGGTCTTTGTAAACAATCTATCAAACAAACTAAAATAAACCAATCATGAAAAAACTATCTTTACTTTTCGCAGTAGGATTCGCAGTAATCGGATCTTCAATGGCTCAAATGATTATCCCAGGTGAAGTTTTCGCCGCTAACCCTGCTCGTTTCAATGGCAGACCCACTACTATCAAGAACATCGAAATCGTTCAAGAAAATGCTACAGGTGGACCTTCAATTGGCGGACCTGCTGGTTCTATGTCAGTTGGTGCTCCAGGTCCTGCAGGATCTCCAAGTGCGCCTAACAACACCCCATGTCGCCCACCACGCGGTTTTTCTCAAGTAAACTTACTCTTTAAAGGTGCTCCAGAATTTAACGGTTGTTTCTTTATGTCTGACGTAATGAAAACTCAAATGGATCGCGAATGTGGTCACCACAATACGCCTGCTACCGTTTCTTTCAGAGGTGAAAGCCGTGTTGGATACAATATCACTGCTTACAAATTAGGTTTGTAAGGAAATACCCTCCTTTTTAAAAAAAGCTGCCTCTTCCAAAAGAGGCAGCTTTTTTTTGTTAAAGAATGTTTCCCGCTGTTTTGACACTTGTTGGCGGCGGCGGTGTTTCTGAGCTTGGGTGGCGCGCCCCTATTTAAAAATGTGGTAAAACACTGCCGGTTCTAATCTAATCTAATCTAATCTAATCTAGTGTTAGGAAGTTAACCCGCAGTTTTAAAGGATGGCCAAGTCCAGCCCTTTATATATGCTTAACCTTCAGGCGCGGGTGAGCGGATCTAAAAATGAATACGCGTATAAATAGTATGTATTCCCCTGTAAAAAAAATAGGACTTTGCTGTCTAAAATAGTGCTTTTCTAGAATTTGCATCTGTGGGCATTCAAGGTGTTGAATAATTAAATGAATGAAATATAATCAGTTAGACTATTTTGTAATTTTTGGCACGGTCTTTGTAATTAATTTATCAAACAAACTAAAATAAACCATCATGAAAAAACTATCTTTACTTTTCGCAGTTGGATTCGCAGTAGTCGGATCTTCAATGGCTCAAATGATCATCCCAGGTGAAACTTTCGCAGCTAACCCTGCTCGTTTCAACAACAGACCCACCACTATCAAGAACATCGAAATCGTTCAAGAAAATGCTACTGGTGGACCTTCAATCGGTGGACCTGCTGGTTCTATGTCACACGGTGCTCCAGGTCCTGCAGGATCTCCAAGTGCGCCTAACAACACCCCATGTCGCCCCCCACGCGGTTTTTCTCAAGTAAACTTGCATTTTAAAGGTGCTCCAGAATTTAACGCTTGTTTCTTTATGTCTGACGTAATGAAAGCCCAAATGGATCGCGAATGTGGCAACCACAATGCGCCTGCTACCGTTTCTTTCAGAGGTGAAAGCCGTGTTGGATATAATATCACTGCTTACAAATTAGGTTTGTAAGGACATACCTTCCTTTTAAAAAAAGCTGCCTCTTCCAAAAGAGGCAGCTTTTTTTGTTAAAAACCGTTTACGCCGTTTACAGTGGTATACTTGAGTACGAGATTCTTATTGGGATATATGCGCTTAAAAGCACTTTGTACCATTAAAGTAGCCTCGTGAAAACCACATAGTATTAACTTTAATTTTCCGTCATAGGTATTGATATCTCCGATTGCGAAAATACCAGGGACATTGGTGCTGTAGTCTCGGGTGTTTACTTTGATCGCATTCTTTTCAATTTCTAAATTCCAGTTGGCTATAGGACCGAGTTTGGGACTTAATCCAAATAAAGGTAAAAAGTAATCGGTGTCTATGTAATAAACCGATTCGGCGTCTTTCGTTAACACCCCCACTGCATTGAGGGTATTAGTTCCACAAACCTCTTTCACTTCGGAATGGGTTATAAGGCTTAATTCTCCTTTGGACTGGGCATCCATAACCTTTTGAACGGAATCTAGGTGACCTCTAAATTCCCCGCTTCGGTGTATTAATGTAACAGAGGCGGCAATATCCTTGAGAAAGAGCGTCCAATCTAATGCACTATCACCGCCACCGGCAATCACTATTTTTTTATTTCGATACGTTTCGGGATCCTTAATCATATAGTCGACGCCCTTATTTTCGAATTTTTCTAGGTTTGGAATTGGCGGTTTGCGCGGTTCAAAGACCCCAAGGCCGCCGGCAATAGCAATATTCGGCGCTTTGTGTATCAATCCGGAATCGGTAATCACGAGAAAATGACCGTCATCGGTGGACTCAATTCGTTCGGCTTTTTCCCCCAAAGTAAAGCCCGGTTTGAAGGGGGCAATTTGCTTCATCAGGTTGTCGATTAAATCGCCGGCGAGGATTTCGGGAAATCCAGGTATATCGTAGATGGGTTTTTTGGGGTAAATTTCGCTCAGCTGACCGCCTACTTGGGGAAGTACATCAATGATGTGGCAGCGTAATTTCAACAGCCCGGCTTCGAAAACGGTAAAAAGTCCTACCGGTCCGGCACCAATAATAATAATATCGGTTTCAATCATGGGTACAAAAGTAGTCTTAAAGCAATAGAGGAAGTTGAATTACCGAAGGTTTCAGTTCTGATTTTATCGATGAAATCTTCAACGTCTTTCAAGTCCGCGGTGGGTAAAGAGGTATTCGGCTTCCCCGACCTCGATGGTTTGGCCGACCTTGCGCAAATGCAGGTCGCGAATTTCGCCCTCGTTGGTAATGATAATTCCTTGCGTGCTTTTGGCAATTCGCACGTAATCGATAGGGATTATTTTACTTATATCGCCACACAAAACGAGGTGTACAGGTTTATTTACAAAGTTAAGAATTTGCAAGTCTTTTACCGGCGCTTGGGCATCGGCGAGCATCAATACAGAATCAATGGAGGGCCATTGTTTGAGCGTTCTCAAGATGGCTTCGATGTTATTTTCGGGTAAATCTCCTCCGGTTCCTGCGCGCATGGCCCGTTCCATCGTTTGATAAATGGTATCAAAATGAGCCGTTTTAACGGTGTAAACACCGCCGGAATTTCCGACGCGTTTTAATATTTCTGGAGCTCCATTTCCGTCGTTGAAAAAACTGAAATAATGATCACTAGCAAGTTCGGGTCGAGTCTTCAATAAGGCAAGAACTTGTCCGGTATATGGGGCCATGCTGCCGGTAACATCCACCACGAAGGCCCATTTTTTTCGGAACGATTTATTGCGAAGTTGGTTGTAAACGTCAATCGGATTTAAACGGTCATCGCTGCCGGTATAAATGCCTTTATAGGTACTGTATCCCTTTATGGTTTTGCGTTTTACACTGTCGAGCACTATTTTCGTTTCGGGTTCTCGCATCCAAATACCCGACTTGTCATAGCGGATCCCTTTTTCAACTTTATCGCTTCTTCTGGGGATATAGCGACCGGTTTCAACATATTTTTTTCGGACGCGATAAACGTTTTGTTCCGGGATTTCGATTAACGAGTCTTTTATTTTAGACAATAGATCGTCGATAATAGACATTTCCGTACCGCTGACTACAGCCGAAACGGGTTCTTTCAGAAAAACCACAAATCCGTGAAACATCGTACGTGCTTCGTCTTCAGTGGTGCCTTTTGTTTGTTCAAAAACGCGCCACTCTAGTTCCTTTTTACTAAATAGTTCGGGTAATTTTTGCGATAAATGCAAAAAACGTTTCTCGTTCAACAAGGGTTGATTGAAGGTGTCGACCTGTCGATATCGGGTATAAACCAAATGTACAGCCACCACTTCTTTTTTCGGGGGAAGTTGGAAGCTGGTTTCAGGTAGGAATTGGGCACTCGAAAAAAACATCGGCAAATAAATCACGAGCGGATCCTTGGTTTGGGGATGTTCCGACACGCGAATGGCTTTTTGACGAACCAATTGGGAAATCTGTTTGGGTATTTCGGGATTCGGAATTTGTGCATGCGCCGCTATACATAACAAACACATACTCAAGAGTAAGAGGTAGGGTTTGTAATTCTTGCGGCAGTTCATGCGGAGGGATTTAGAAAACGTCTGTAATACGATTGGTTCCTACCACACCTTTTTCGCATATAAAGCCTTCCCCAAATTCACAACCGATACTGCGTCCAAAATCACGGGCACGGGCCTCTAAAAAATCCCAAAACGATTGGGTGCTAATGGGCGTTTCTGGTTCTGAACTTCCGGCTTGGTAGAATTGGCTTTTGAAGGCAGCAATACACGTTTGCTTTTGTTCGTATTCAGTACTGATATCAACGATAAAATCAGGACCACTATTGCGGTCTTGGATATAAAAAAACAAGGATTGTGGTCGGTGTGGCAACTGTATCTCACCGTCAAATTCGGTTTCGATTTTAACAAGTCCGGAAAGAAAGCTCGCTCTTCGAACCAATTCAGAGGCCCTGCCGTGATCGGGATGTCGGTCTGAAGGCGCATTAGCCAAAATAATCTGTGGCTTGAAGCGTCGGATTTGTTGAATGATTTGTCGGATTTCTTGTTCGGTAGACTCAAAAAAACCATCTTTTAGCTGCAGTTGTTCTCTAGCGGTAAGACCCATTAATCGGGCACTTTCATGGGCTTCTTCTGTTCGTAATTCGGCAGATCCCCGACTGCCTAATTCCCCACGGGTTAAATCAAGAATACCTACGCGTTTGCCGTTTTTTATTTCTTTGATCAGGGTTCCTGAACAAGCCAATTCTACGTCGTCGGGATGGGCTGCTATGGCGAGGATATCTAAATTCATAGTGAATATTAATAGCGTAAGCTTGGTGGGGGATTGTTCAACAGATTTTCAAGAGTATGACCTACTGCCTTTAATGTAGGTTTGTGAATATGCGTAATGTCGTCGTCATGGGTATGCCATTGTTCGGGAAATCCACGGTCTTGGTTATAGTCGATAATATCAATCATGGGAATACCGCGTCCTTTGTAAACATAAACATGGTCGTCGATAACCATTCCTGTGTTTTGCGTTTTGAAGTAGGTTTGGTAACCTAAATCCTGTGCGATACTCCAAACATGGGAGAGAAGAAAGTTGCCCCATTGATTGGAATTGGACTCCCATAAGAAGGCGGCATCTTTACCCCCAACCATGTCTAAAAGCACACCCATTCTTGCGGAATAGTTGGGTATATGCGGATTTTTTGCCCAATATTGGCTTCCCAAGCAAAAAGAATTTTCAACCTCTGAAGCGCCTAAGTCTTCGGCATCAAAGAAAATAATATCCAATCCCATATCGGAGGGAAGCGTATCTAGAATTCGGGAAATTTCTAATAAAACACCCACGCCACTGGCACCGTCGTTAGCGCCAACTATGGGTTTGTCGCTATTGGTGCGATCTTGGTCGGCTATAGGTCGAGAATCCCAGTGTGCCCCCAATAAAATCCGTTTGCTCGCTTTGGGATTGAAACTTCCAATTAAATTATAAACGGGAATAGTTTTACTTGTATGTGTTTGGGTTTGTCCTTTTTGATAATAAGCGGTATCGCAATTTTTAAGTAGTTGGCTGTAAAGCCAATCGGCACAATTTTTATGTTCGGAGGTACCTGGAATCCTAAATCCGAAAGCAATTTGTTGTTCAATAAAGCGATAGGCTGAATCGGATGAAAACAGATTGCTTTGAACGGTTATGGTTTTTTCAATTTTGGGTTCTGCCTCTTCTGATGTCTCGGTAGAATTGCCGCACTGAGTTAAACCTAGAACCAGGCAAAGAGATCCGAAAGCGAGCAAAATTCGGGTATGGCGCAATGGAGTGTTCATAGTTGATATTCAAAATTAGGACATTTTGTGGTTGGAACGACGTATGGCATCCTAAAAGCGATAGTCTTTCACGATTGCCCGTTAAAATTGTGTATTTTCGCCCATAGTGGTTATGATAGCAAAAAGTATGACGGGCTTCGGAAGGGCCTACTCGGAAAATGAAAAGTGGAATATTAGTTGTGAAATAAAAGCGCTGAACGGTCGGTATTTTGAGGCCGATATCCGCTTGCCAAAATACTTAAATGAGTTGGATTCTAAAATTCGACGTTCGCTTTCCGAAATGCTCGAAAGGGGTACACTCACCGTTACTTATAATATTAAAACCACCGACGCGCCGTCAAAAATTTCAGTAAATGTAGAATTGGCTAAAGAATATCTGAACGCCTTAAACGAATTAAGTACCCGACTTGGGCTTACCTTGAATGATCCCATTAGAGAGGTTTTAAAAGTGCCCGATGTAATGGGCGTTGGAGAGCGGGAAATTAGCGATGAATTTAAAGCGGAAATAGTAAAAGTCACCTTGGAAGCAGCTAAAAACTTAGATGTATTTAGGGCTATTGAAGGCCAAGCAACTGCCGATAAACTCAAAGAATTGATTGAATCTATTTCAGACGATGTGCTGCTGATTGAAAATCATGAAGACAACCGCCGCGAATCCCTAAGGGAGCGAATTTACGGGAACGTATTGGAGCATATTAAGGAACACAACGTGGATGAAAATCGCTTGGAACAAGAAATTTTGCTCTACCTCGATAAATGGGATATTGCCGAAGAAAAGCAACGCTTGGGACAGCATTTGGACTTTTTTATACGCAGTTTAAAGGAGGAGCCTAAAGGCAGGAAATTAAATTTTATTGCCCAAGAAATGGGTCGAGAAATGAACACATTGGGGGTGAAAAGTAATTATTTCCCCATGCAAGAATGTGCAGTACGTATGAAAGAAAAGCTCGAACAAATTAAGGAGCAAGTGTTGAATATAGCCTAATTGCGACTATCAAAAAGCACGGATTTGCATATCGTCTTTTGGGAATAGTCCTGTTCTCCATCATAGGATTGGGGCCATTGAACGCGCAACAAGGGCCTGTGATAGAGGCATTTCAATATGTTCAATCCAAAGAGGCTGTTTTACATGCGCAATCTATTCGCGTGTTGAAAACGGCCCTCGATACGGCTAATTTGGTGCATCAACCCGAGGAAGCGGTTTATTTTAAGTCCTTATTGCTCATTGATCATGTTGGCCGCGACACCCAAAATGAAACGCATATCGTTTATGTAGATGCTCCGGTTATCGAGATGTATTTATTAAATCGGTTATTGCATCAAGACACACAACAAACTAATCAATTTATTCGGTTTTATGAGTTGGAAGCAAACAACTTTGGCCGGTATTATGCCGGATTGAAAATGTATATGAGTGGTTTGGATACAGGGGCCATTTCGCGCTTGCAAAAACTTGAATTTAGACCCATTGATAAGGCGAAAGGTTTAAAAGGAACGCAAGTATTTACCGCCGCGATTTTGCATTTGTGGAATGGGTTTTTTCTAGATATCCCCGATTCTAAGGCCCCGATTTATTTGAAGGCCCTGCGTTCTTTTGTCCGTTATGATGAATTGCGATTGGTGCGCAGCGCCGATGAAGAATCAGTAGAAACGGCCTTTAATGCCAACGCAACCTTCCAATATTGCTACGATTCGCTGTTGCGATTTACCGAATTAAGTCGGCAATATAATTTCTTTACCCGTTGGGCGCCTTTCATCGATTTTTTTGAATTAGCCGGGGCAGATTATACGGTGCAACGCAGTATGGATGCGCATTACCAACGCATTTTAACGATACTGCCCGGGTGGGAGCAAGCCGCTTCCACAGCTCGTGTTTGGTTAATTGAAACGGACGGGGCCACGCCCGAGCGCTTCCCGATAAACTATTCTGTAGAAGCACTGATAGGGCTTTCGCAATCTAATTTAAATACGGAAACGTATATGTTCACAGAAGAACTTACCGGTGATATAGATACCCAAATTAAGCAAATAACCATTGATTTTATTGAAGGATTCGCCTCGCGCTGGGCAACCAATAATTGGGATTTATCTACAGAAGAAGTTACCGAAAGTACCGCCGGTGATTTTCCAACCGGAGCCTTACAAAGCCCGTTTTGGCATGTGGGATTTACCAGCAACCGCATTGATTTTAATGCCGCAGCTTTAAATCGCGGTCTCACCGCTAAAGGATTAACGCCAATAATGGGTGCCAATACCATAGGTTTAGATGCGGGTTACAGCGTGCCGGGTGCGATGTATTTTACCATTCAGTGGACCGGCCAAAATGCCTGGCTGAACTGGGACGCAGAACCGCATTTTGCGGTTTCTAATGTGAATATTGCTACGCTTATGCCCATCTGGGAACGGGTAGCCGTGCAGTCCTATATCGGTGCGGATTACCAGTATTCACGGCATCGGTTGAGCCTGCCAATGCCCAATCAGAGTATCGCGAATCCGAATACGGCGCTACAGGTTTTACAAAATAACGGTCAAAGTTTCGGTCTCACCAGCCAGTCAATGCTGCGATTGGGTATGGCTTACTTGAAAGCTACAGTCGGATATCGCTGGGATCTATCGGATGGCCGTTGGACCTATAATGGAACCACTATTGAATCAGAAAATGCATTTGCAAGTTCGGGTTTTCACTATGGTTTAAGTGCAGGTTTAATTTTTGGGGGAAACTGACAATGAGGACTTTATTTTTCATTTTAATTGGGTGCCTTGCCGGAACGGCGGTGTCTCAAACCTTACCAAAAGCGCGGGTATTAAAAATGGATTTTGATTCCAAAACAGAGATGTCCGAAACATGGAAATTATTGGCGTCAGAAGCCGCCAAGGTGCGGGTGTTTTTAGGGGGTGAAAATCACAAAGAAATCGATTTTAACTCTTTAATGGAATATGGTTTTATGAACCGACTTCATAAATATGCGGGCTACAGACATTATGTGATTGAACTGAGTCCGGCGCGGGCGCATTACTTGAATCGATACATCGGACATTCCGACACTCATGCCCGCGATGTTTTGAAGGGTATTTCGTCGCCCAAGTATATGAACTTATTTGAAAATTTACACCGTTGGAACCAATCCTTAGACAGTGCCGAACGTATTCAAATTCATGGAATCGATGTAGAACGTTTTTACGATTTGTCTTTTGAGCGGTTGGCAGAAAATTTACGCCTCGGATTGCAACAAAAACCCTGTCCGGATAGCCTTTTGGCCACAGTATTGGCAACCGTAGTTTATGCCAATAGGAAATTCGAAGACCGTTTGAAGGACTTTAATGCGGCGCTTAAAAAAGCCGATGGCATTAATGGTGTTGAAGAATTTGAGGAGGAGGAATCCAAAGTGGCAACTGGGTATGATTTTTGGCGGTACGATTACACCGAAATGAGGCTCAAAATTGAGTCGAAGATCCCCATATTTAAAGAATGGTTAGGTCCTGTTTTGTCTGAATCGTTTCTGTTGGCCTTACAAGGAATCAAAGAATGCGACCAATGGGAAGAGGAAGAGCAATCGGCCTCGCGGTTTCACTGGAGAGAATCGATCATGTATTCACGTTTTAAAGAGGCATTGGAAACCCACAAAGGCGGGCGTTTTTTCGGACAGTTTGGCCGTTGCCATATTTCGGAAAGTCGTTCCGATATCGACTGCGGTTGGTACGGTTATGAAAGTGTACTCAACCAATTGATAAATTCCTATTTTGGGAGTCCCGACTCCGTAATTAGCATGGGATATTTTTATAAGGAGTTGGTTAATAACGTAAGCGCAGTAGAGGTTGGAAATCAGGCGCAATTAGAACGGGAAATTACCGCGTTAAAACGACCTTTTATGGAAGGACTCGCTTTGTACGATTTAGCGGCTGCCGATGCCGATTTGCAAGAATTGCGAAAAAAATACCGCTATGTTTTAGTAAATAACGCAAATAATTCATCCTTGGAATCGCAAATGCCTGATACCGAATACCAAGCGCAACCCAAATCCAATTGGCAATTACAGGGCAACTTTCCCTACTTGGGAATCGGCCTTTGGCAGATACAGTCCGACCCGATGCGCGAACATTTTAAATCGCAAGGACGTGATTTTAACTTGGGAACACAATGGGGTTTGCAACACCAGGTGGGACTAACTTATGGTCCTCTTGCCTTTGGGCTCTCGGGTTATTACACGCAAATTAATGACGACAATTTTGAAACCGCTGTATACAAGGATAGCTTGGGCGGGGTTTTTTACGGGCATTGGGGAATCGATGTATTGGCCGGATTGCATTGGCAACGCGGAGTTTGGTCGCTCGATTTGATGGGGCGTATCGGCACGGCACGCTCAAAATACGCCTACAAACAGTCGCCTCAAAACACCTTGGATGTTACGGATGTAAACGGATTGCAGATTCACAATCAAAGTTGGAATGCGGGTTTTAGCGGTCGGCTCTATTATCGGTTTTCTTCCGTTATGGGCGCGGGTATTAATGCGGCCACGTATACCAATGTGGGTCATGGATATTGGATTTACAGCGGTTCGAATCAGCCCTATGCCAATCTTGGGTTGACTTCCGGGCTTCAAGCGTGGAGTATAACCGCCCAATTGTGCCTGTTTTTTTCGAACTAAATATAAAGTACCTTTGTTTTCATGTTTAAAAAGCTCCCTATTGCCAATGCCATTACCTTGGCAAACTTGGCCTGCGGTCTTTTAGGTATATCACGGGCGGTAAATCCAGAGACTGCACATTGGGCGTTTTACTTAATGATATTGGCGGCCGTATTGGATTTTTTTGACGGTTGGGTTGCCCGTTTATTAGGTCAAGAAGGTCCACTTGGGCAGCAATTAGACAGCTTAGCCGATTTGGTCTCTTTCGGCGTAGTTCCGGGTCTTATTTGGAAAACGTTAATGGAAACTAAGGGCTATTGTCCGCCTACGGGATTTTGCATCAACTCGTATATTTGGATGCTCATCCCATTAGCCTCGGCCTACCGTTTGGCCCGGTTTAATGTTGAATCAGGGGGCGTAAGTTATTTCATTGGCATTCCAACCCCGTTAACCGGTTTGGCTTTGGGTTCCTTTGCACTTATTGGGTTGCAATTGGAAACAGGCACGTCATTTTTGAATATTGGGCCTTTACCGTTCCTTGACTTCCCCCAAGCGTTTTTTGATCATGTGTATTTATGGTTGTATATGCCTTTGTTGGCTAGTTTTTTTATGATTTCGGATTATCCGATGTTATCGTTGAAATTTAATCAGGTTGATGGGGTCGATTCATGGCGTTGGATATTTTTGGCGGGTTCGGTTTTATTGGTTCCAATTTTAGGCGCAGCAGCACTTTTTGGAATGTATATTTGGTTTGTTTTAGCGTCTTTTATTGCCTTTCGGGGGAAATCTAACACAGCGGAATCATGATGAATAAAATAGCAATTATAATGGGTAGTGACAGCGATTTGCCGGTCATGCAAGCCGCAGTTGCGGTACTGGGCGACTTTGGAATTTCGTGTGAAACCACGATCGTTTCGGCGCACCGTACGCCCGATAGATTGGTGCAATTTGCAAAAAATGCAGTCAATAATGGGTTTAAAGTAATAATTGCAGGTGCGGGTGGTGCCGCTCATTTACCGGGTATGGTAGCTAGTTTTACCACGCTTCCCGTTATCGGAGTGCCTATTAAATCGAGCACGATGAGTGGTATAGACAGTTTATATTCCATAGTACAAATGCCTCCAGGGGTACCGGTTGCTACGGTTGCTATTAACGGCGCAAAAAATGCTGGCATACTAGCTGCACAAATTTTGGCTATTTCCGATGTGGACATCGCCAAACGGGTGGCCCAATTTAAGCAAGCGATGGAACAGGAAGTACTCGATAAAGCCGTGAAATTGGAAAGCCTAGGACCTGATGCGTATTTAAAAGACACCGCAATTGGGTAGTGTTTGCGGGTTGTTAGAATTATTAGTACGTAAGTTTACCCTAAAACAGCCCTTATGATAATCGTTGAAGACGTAATCTTATCAGAACAAATATTGGAGCGCAAGTTCGCGTGTCAGCTAGATAAATGCAAGGGAGCTTGTTGTTTGGAAGGCGATGCAGGTGCGCCGTTATTGCACAGCGAGCTGACAGAGATTGGGTCGCGTATAGAGGCCATAAAACCGTTTATGACGGAGGAATCGCTGGCCTTGTTGGATAAAAACGGATTTTATACCCGCGATTCTGAGGGCGATTTGGTAACCGAATGCCACGGGGCGGGCGCGTGTATTTTCGTGCGTTTTACCGATACGGGTATTACACAGTGTGCCATAGAACAGGCGCATGCGGCGGGCGCTATCGATTATAAGAAGCCGATAAGTTGTCATTTGTATCCCATTCGGGCTAAAAAATATGGCTCGTACGTGGCTATGAATTACCACGATTGGGATATTTGCGGCGATGCGTGTAAGGCAGGGAGTGAAATGAATGTACCGGTTTATGTGTTCTTGAAAGAGGCGTTAACCCGAAAAATGGGGGCCAAATGGTATAGCGCTTTGGAAGAGGTAGCAGTGGCTTGGGAAGCCAAGAAAGACGCAAAATAAGCAGC
>CAMBBZ010000052.1 GCA_945863965.1 Chitinophaga pinensis
GCCTCTCTTATAAAGTATATTGTTTTGAATTTTCGGCACGTACCACCTTTATAGATGCCGAACAAGCCCTATTAAACGGAGCGTCTTTATTCATGTTTGTAACGGGCTTTGAACAACGCAAAGGCCAGGTGGACATCATACTTCCCCAAGAATGGAAATCGCATATTTCTTCGATGCAAGACAAACCCTTCAAAGGCGGCGTTTCTTATGAATTTGATAATTACGATATTTTGGTCGATGCACCTATACAATTGGGCAATTTCGAAACGTTCCAATTTGAAATATTGGGCGTACCCCATTATGTGGCCATGGTTGGATCGCACAATGCCGATATCGCAAAATTGAATACCGATATGCAAAAAATGTGTCGCACAATGGCACAAATTGTGGGTGAATTCCCTAAGGATATCAAACCCTATAAATATGTTTTCATTGTTCAAAACGTGGCTTCCGGCGGAGGGGGTATTGAGCATTTAAACAGCACAGTTTTGGTTATGCCCCGGTTTAATTATTCCAATGCTGCGCGCTATCAAAGTTTTCTCAGTTTGGTAGCACACGAATATTTTCATTTGTGGAACGTTAAACGCATCCGACCTATCGCCTTAGGTCCGTTCGACTACAACACAGAAAACTACACCAAGTCGCTGTGGATTGCCGAAGGAATTACGTCTTACTACGATGAATTGGCCCTGTTTAGAGCTGGCTTTATTAATCGTGCCGATTTTTTAAGGGTTTTGGGCAGTTATATTAACGGACACGAGAACCGTCCGGGCAGTGCCCACGCAACCTTACATGAAATGAGCTTTGATGCGTGGATTAAGGAATACCGACCGAACGAAAACAGCAAGAATTCGGGATATTCTTATTACTCGAAGGGATTCGTTATTGCCGCTTTATTGGATGCTAAAATTTGTCAAGCTTCCGACGGAAAAAAATCATTAGACGATGTGTTTCGCAAGTTGTGGACCGATTTTTACGGTGCGCAGAAATTTGGGACTATCGGAACTGGGTTTACAGATGAAGAATTTATCATGGTTTGTAACGAAGTGGCTGGAACCCGCCTAAACGACTGGTTTCGTCAGTGGTTAGAAACGGCAGAACGGCCTGACTATGCCGATATAATTGGAGGATTTAAAGACATTCAGGTTACAGAGCAAACCAGCGAACTTCCCGGTTTGCATGTACAAACCAAAAAAGAAAATGGAGCGCTTTTGGTGGGCTATGTGCATCGTAACGGTACGGCGGCTCATTTGGGACTTAACGTAAACGATGAACTCTTATCTTTAAACGATTATCGCGTTACTGATGATATCGATGTCCTTTACGCCCAATTGGGAAGTCCTAAAAAATTGACCATGCTTGTATCCAGAGGCGGTAAAATAATTTCACTCAAGGGGGAGAAAACAACAGTACCCCAATACCAATGGGATTTTTCACTACGCGCGAAAGCATTAGGAGAGCCCTTTTGGTCTCAAAAAGGCCCTTTGCAAACGTGGCTCAAACCGACCCTTTAATGCAAATCTCCTATCCAGAATTGCATCAATTTATATCCGAAGTTTTTCTAAAAAAAGGCATGTCGGAAGCACATGCTCGTATCAGTGCCGATGTATTGACCACTGCCGATTTGCGGGGTATTGACAGTCATGGGGTTGCCCGACTATCGGGATACCTGAGATTAATCGATGCCGGCCGCATCAATGTTGATCCCAATCTACAATTTGAACGGCGAAAAAAAACACAATTGCGCTTGAATGCCGATGGCGCTATCGGATTGGTTTCGGCTCATTTGGCCATGCAGGAATGCATAAAAATTACCCACGATTATGGAACCGCATGGTCGGGTATTTACAATTCGAATCACTTTGGAATTGCGGCTCACCACGCGATGCTTGGATTTGAGCATCAGTATGTGGGATTTGCGATGACCAACGCGAGCCCATTAGTGGTTCCAGCCAATGGAATTGAACGCATGCTCGGTACCAATCCGATTTGCGTGGCCATTCCGGGTAAAAATGGAAATTCGTTTGTGATGGATATGGCAAGCGCCGCCGCCGCCAATGGAAAATTAGAAATAGCGCAACGTAAAAACTCGTCCATACCACAAGGCTGGGCCATCGATGCCCAAGGAAATCCTTCTGAAGACCCAAACGTGCTGAGTCATAAAGGGGCTCTTTTACCTTTGGGAAGCGATGCCGAACACGGCTTCCATAAAGGATATGCCTTAGGGGCATGGGTCGATATTTTCAGTGCCGTACTTACAGGAGCCAGTTGGGGCCCTTGGGCGCCCCCCTTTG
Organism: Chitinophaga pinensis; assembly: GCA_945863965.1. Lineage (GTDB taxonomy): Bacteria > Bacteroidota > Bacteroidia > NS11-12g > UBA955 > VMCP01. The sequence continues at coordinate 2,295 of CAMBBZ010000052.1, forward strand.
TGTCTTTTTTAAACCCCCTAACAAACGCACCCGGTAAAGGCTTAGGGCATTTTGTTGGGTGTTGGGACTTGGATGGATTTAACGATGTAGATACGGCCCAAGATGAATTAGACGCTTGGATGGTTCGATTCAAAACAAGCCAAGCCACCCAAGGTCATACTGTTTTGATACCCGGAGAACCTGAATTACTGACACATGCACAACGGCTAAAAAACGGCATCCCAATAAATACTGTCATAGCCGAAGAAATACGAAACATTAGTAAGGAATTAAATGTTTCCTTATAAGTACTTATGGAAAAGCAACAACGCAACAAATTGATCGTAGGAATTGGGTTTATCGCCTTAATAACCGGAATTTCCGTTTGGGCCTATATCACTATTTTAGTCCCCAACCGCGAATATCACAAAAGAACAGGGAAAAAGTATTCGCAAAAAATACAATACAAGACCACGTATAACCCCGATTATATTGATTCATTGGTTCGGGCCAAGCAAGAAGCCTTAAACAAAAAGAAGTAGGACTTCCCTACTTCTTTTTGTTTAAATATGAACGGCAAACCCTTTGCGATTTAGGCAAACCACTCTTTTAGTTTGCTTTCCATAAAGGAAGTATCGGCAATTTTATCTTCTAAGCCGTCGTTAATGATGTGCTCGAGAAAGCGGTTATTTTTATCCCCTGCTTTTAGGGCGTCGGAGTAGCCGTCGTTGGAAAAAGTAACACGTTCGTATTGGGTACGATACAAACCGGGATACTGATCAACCAGCATCTTTTCGATTCTCTTTTTGTTTAAAAAATCAGGCAAACCAACCAAATCTCGCATTTCTATGAAGTTTTGCAAGGCCAAATCGGCAATGGCATCGGCATTGGGTTTTCTGCTTTTTTGATAGGCATCTAAAATCAAATCCCAATTGCCCTTGTGGTTTTCAATACAAGCATCTAAAACCACGCAATCTTCGAAAGAACAATTCATACCCTGACCGTAAAAAGGCACGATGGCATGCGCCGCGTCACCCACCAGGGCTGTGCGCCCTTTTACCCAAGGATAGGTACGCATGGTAACCAAGTGCGACACCGGATTGGTTTTGAAATCATGAAGTAAATTGGGCATTACCGGCATGGTATCTTTAAAGTAGGTTTCAAAGAAATTCAAAATATCTGCATCGGTTTTGATCGAATCAAAACTGACCTCGCCTTCGTAGGGCATGAATAAGGTACATGTGAAGTTACCGCCTGGATTAGGCAAGGCAATCATCATGAATGAACTTCTCGGCCATATATGGAGTGCTTCTTCTTCCATTTGAAACAAACCATCGGGACCGGGAACAATTTCAAGTTCTTTGTATCCGTGAGTTTCATAATTCTGAGATAAGTTATAGCGTGGATTTCGAACCATGGCATCGCGAACGGCAGAAAAAGCCCCATCGGTAGCTAAGAAAATATCTCCTGTAACTTGGATTTCCTTGCCGTTCTCGTCAATGAATGTAGCTTCGTTTTTTGCTATATCCATATGCGAACACCTCTGATTGAAATACATATGAATATTGGGATATGCATCGGCCAATTGTAATAAACGAATATTGAGTTCGCCTCTAGAAACCGAATATATGGCTTGGTCATCACGACCATAAGGTTGATAGCTAAGAACGCCGTCGGTACCATGCATCATTCGGCCAAACATTGGGATGGCAATTTTCATGATGTCATCAACGAGACCCACTTTTTCTAAAGCGGTTATTCCCCGTGTGGAGAGGGCTAAATTGATACTTCTTCCCCCTACATAATTACCCTGTCGCATATCGTCTCTGCGCTCATATACATGCACGTCGTAACCGCGTTTCGCCAAATAAATAGACATCAAACTGCCCGCAAGTCCACCTCCCACTAATATGATTTTTTCCGACATAATCACAAAGTTATGGTTTACTTGAAAATTAATACCATTTTTGCCCTTGATAGATGCGGATATTCCGAATGCCCATATGGCTCCACCGATTTTTCAAACAGTACACTTGGAAAATCCCCTCAACAGATTCGGTTATTTATCTAAGTTTCGACGACGGTCCAGATCCAGAAGTAACCCCATATGTACTTCAGATTCTTGATACCTACCAAGCGAAGGCCACCTTTTTTTGTGTGGGAGAAAACCTACGACGCTATCCTGAAGTAGCCGCAGACGTCCGCGCAAAAGGGCATCAAATTGGCAATCACACGCAACATCATTTGAAGGGATGGAACACTTCCTCAGAAATATATACGCAAAATATAACTGCTTGTCAATCCTATATCGGGAGCGTAGCAGAAGCCCCCTTATTTCGTCCACCGTATGGCCGTTTAAATGCAAAACAAGGGCGTTGGATCCTGCAGCAAGGTTACCAATGTATCATGTGGGATATTTTAAGCTTTGATTACGACAAGCATTTGAATACCCAATGGGCAATCAATAGAATTATTAAGCTTTCCAGAAAGGGAAGTATTATTGTTTTTCACGATAGTCAAAAAGCAAAAAAGCAATTGGAAAAATTACTACCTGAATACCTAAGTCGGATGTCCCAAATGGGGTACCGTTTTGAATTGATTCCCACAACCAAAACCCTAAACTAAAAGGGTCACAATGATATATTTCCTCCTTATTCCCCTTCTTTATATACTCATCCAAATATGGCAATTGGGCGTACTTCGACGCTACCAATCAAACCCCAAACACGTTTTTGAATGGAGTCAGTTACCCGCCGTAAGTATTTGGGTTGCATGTCGCAATGAGGAAAAAAATCTCGCGGCCTGCCTAGATGCCTTGCTCCGCTTAGATTATCCAAAAGAAAAAATCCAAATTCTAATTGGAAACGATCAAAGTACCGATGCCACGCGCGATATCGCAATGCAGTACGCCCTCGATTACCCAAATATTACCCTCATTGATGTAGTTGATACCGACTCCGGCTTGAAAGCGAAAGCACGTGTAATGGCGCAGTTAGACGCGCACGCAAGCGGTGATTATTATCTCATAACCGATGCCGATGTACGCGTAAAGCCCAATTGGATTCAAGGGTTGTTAAGCAACATGACGCCTGAGATGGGGGTTTGCAGTGGCACTACTATGGTACAATCAACTGGCATGGATGGTTGGCTGCAAGAGATTGATTGGGCTTATTTCATGGGCCTTTTAAATGTAATTTCCTACTCGGGGGTTCCCGCAACTGCCGTTGGCAATAATATGATTATCCGACGTGAAGCCTATTGGCAAACGGGCGGTTATGGCAAAATCCATTTTTCCATAACCGAAGATTACAAGCTATACAGTGAAGTCTGCGCCAAAGGTTGGAAATGGAATAACATTATGAACGAAGATGTTTTGGCATTTTCCGAGAAAACAGAAGGCTTCGGTCCCCTGTTGCACCAGCGAAAACGCTGGCTCTCTGGAGGGAAAGAACTTCCTTGGTATTGGTGGATTCTTTTCGGCATTTACGGGGGGTTCTATTTCGTAATCCCTACCCTTCTCGTTTATTTTTGGTGGGAAGCCCAAATAACGGCGCTCCTGTATTTAGGCGTCGTCTGGGGGGTGAAATTCGTTCTTCAATCGATGCAAATTCGAAAAATATACGCACTCGTAAACGAAAAAGCGCCCCGATTGGAGCGCCTAATTGTTTATGAATTGTATCTGTTCGTGCTCACCACGTTAACGGCTTTGTTTTTTATCCTTCCCATCAAAACCCGTTGGAAAAGCAGGTCGTATAAGGTTTAACAAGGTGTAATTCCCCATCAAAACCCGTTGGAAAAGCAGGTCTTATAAAGTTTAACAAGGTTCGTTTCCCTTTTAAATATTCTAAGAGTAGAACCGATTTATCTCATTTATTAGTACCACCCAATTCGCAGCCCATAACCAAAGGCTCATTTTTTTGCTTCCCCCAAAAAAATTGTTGGAATAGACTCAAATGACATTTTACCGGCAGTTAAAACTGTTTTGACCTTTGAAATAAACATTTAGATCGTTTAAAGTACCCCGTGGTAATTCATAAGCCGTTCCATTAAATCACCACGGGAAATCAATTTAGGTCGTTTCAAGTACCCCATGGTATTCCATGAGTCGTTCCCTCCAAGCTCCATGGCCGGTTTTGATTTCAGCATTTAAATCACTCATAATACTATAAATTCCGAAATAGGTGCGATTGATATACAGGGCGTGTTTGCTTCCACGGGGTTGCGTAGGCCTGCGCACCTCAGGAATTTTATAAATTTCTTCTCCCATGGCATAAATTTCATCTAAGAATGAATCTGTAAAATGAAACGTTTCTGAACGAAAAGGTCGCGATAACAAGGTGGTCATTTTTAAAAATGCCGACGTTAATTCGGATTCCACGGCGCTCGAATCTCCTGGGAAAATAATCTCAATAGATCGTAAAAGGCTCTCAATAAGTTCTTTATTGGCTTGAACTTCCTCAATTAAAAGAGGGAAATAACTTACATAGAAGTCTTCAGGGACCACTTTCACACATCCAAAATCAATAACGCCCACGTTTCCGTTATCGTCAAATAAGAAATTACCTGGATGCGGATCGGCATGTATGGCTTTTTCCTCGTGCAATTGAAATTCGTAAAAATTCCAAAGTGCTTGAGCTACACTGTTTTTTTGCTCTTGAGTCGGATTGGTTTCGAGGTACTCTTTTAAATGTTTCCCACGGATATAATCCATCACCAAGACTTTATTATTGCTAAATTCCGGATAATATTGGGGAAAATATACATGCTCCAAGTGCGCGCATGCTTCGGCAATTTGCATACCACGTTGAAGTTCTAAGTCGTACTGCGTTTCCTCAATCAGTTTTTCTTCTACCTCTTCAAAGTACTTTTTCATTTCCTTTTCCGACAACCCGAACATGGCATTTGCAACCGGCTTAACCAGCCGCAAATCACTTTTTATAGAGTCAGAAATTCCAGGATACTGTATTTTTATGGCATATTCCTTATCGCCTTTTTTCGCCAAATGTACTTGTCCAATGCTGGCAGCTGCCAATGACTTTGCATCAAATTGATCAAAATCTTCGGTTGGATAACGACCTGTAGCCGATTTGTATGTTTTGATCACCAACGGGCCCGACATTGGAGGTGCCGAATATTGCGACATAGCAAATTTGTCGGTATAGGCCCTTGGTAATAAATTCTTATCCATACTCAGCATTTGGGCAACTTTCAACGCACTACCCTTTAGATTGCTTAAAGAATCGTATATATCGGTCGCGTTGTCTTGGTGTAACATTTCACGGTCATCGTTGCCGGTAATGCTTTTTTTCGCATAATACTTGAGGTAGTTTGTCCCAATTTTGGCACCCGTACCTACTAATTTGGCCGCGCGGCCTATTTTGGAACTTGTTATATTGTTTTGGGAATCCATTTATTTTTGAGACAGTAAGAATTTTCCTAAATCAATGGCTTTCTTAAGCGTTTGGTTACCCATAAGCTCAAAAGACAGCGAAAACACTTTTTCAATACAAGCGTCTGTTTTTTCGAATCCTTTACTACGATCGTTCAACCAATAATGGAACACAAAAAGTACGTTGGCAAATAAGGCATTATGATTGAGCATTCCGGTAGTTTTATCGATTGGGGCAATACCCGTTTGCATTTGTTCGAGGCCTAAGGACTCTAAAAATTCGATAAACCGGTTGCGGAATTCTTTAATTCCCTTAGTGGTATCGGTGGGCTTATTCCAATTTTTATAGGTGATCAGGAAGTAGCTACGCTGTTGTTTCAACTGCTCAACGAAGGCGTATAAGGCGGAAAGTAGTTTGTCGTTCGCACTGGCTTCTAGATAAAAGCTTTGGGCCTCTAAAGCGTTGACTGTGAAGGTCCACATATCGGCTAAAATCGCCTCTTTAACGGCTTCAAGATCCGAGAATTCTTCGTAAAAATCGGACTCTTTAATGTTTAGTTCCTCACAAAAACGGAACACGCTTTGCGGTTCTTTTTCTTGGGTGTTCACCACTTTCATGTAGTGATTAAGGATTTCAGTTCTCATTTGTATAATTTTAACACTTTATTACGCAAAAAGTTTAGGGAATTTGACAAAGTAGTTTTACTTTGTAAGACCAAGTATGTTAAGCCTACAAGACGATTACAATAGCCAACGGTCTCCTTTGAACATTGCCGAATACGGCAGAACCGTTCAAGAGTATGTGGCCCATATACAAACATTGCCTTCTAAAGAGGAACGCACCAAATGGGTTTATCAGCTTGTCAATATCATGGCTACCTTAAATCCGAACTTGAAGTTACAATCTGATTATCAGGCGGTTTTGTGGGGACATATTTATCAGATCAGCGATTACACCCTTGATATCGACTCGCCTTATCCCCTCCCAACAGAAGATATAAAAACAGAGAAGCCGGCCAAAATACATTACAACGATACCGGTATACGCTTCCGTTTTTACGGCAGAAACTTGCAAAATATGATCGATAAAGTGACGGAAATTGAAGATGAAAACCTACGTCAGGATTTGGTCAATTTAATTGCTTCATTCATGTTCAACAGCTGCAAAATTTGGAACGATGAAAACCTGACTAATGAGGTAATTGCGGAACACCTTTCTATTTTATCAAAAGGCAAATTGCGGTTATCGGGCGACGAAATAACAGTCACTGCCGATGCTAGTAGCCAGTTTACACCTAAGAAAAATTACAGCAACGCCAGTAACAATCGCAACAATTTCAATCGAAAAAACAACAAAAACAACTTTAACAAAAACAAACGGCAACGCCGTTTTTAATGATCCCATTATGTCGTATTTTGAAATAGAAGGCGGTCATTCACTTAAAGGTGAAATCACCCCCCAAGGGGCCAAAAATGAGGCCCTTCAAATATTGTGTGCCGTTCTGTTAAGTTCCGAGCCTATTAGGGTTACTAACATTCCAGAAATACGCGACGTTCTAAAATTAATTGAACTACTCCAAAACCTTGGGGTTAAAATCACGCGTAATGCCAAGGGCGATTATTCATTTCAGTCAGACCAAATAGACTTGGACTTTTTGGATTCATCTGAATTCAAGATACAAGGTGCCGCCTTACGTGGTTCTATTATGATTGTAGGGCCTTTATTGGCGCGATTTGGAAAAGGATATATACCAAGTCCGGGTGGCGATAAAATTGGCCGTCGCCGTTTGGATACGCATTTTGAAGGCTTTATAAAACTAGGGGCTAAATTCGAATACCTACCCGAGGAGAATTTTTATCGGGTGCATGCAGAAACGCTCACGGGTACTTTCATGCATTTAGATGAGGCGTCTGTTACCGGTACTGCCAATATTTTAATGGCCGCTGTAATGGCCAAGGGCGAAACCACAATTTACAATGCCGCTTGCGAACCTTATTTGCAACAGTTATGTGGTATGTTGGTGTCTATGGGAGCCCTTATTGAGGGTATTGGAAGCAATAAATTGGTTATTCAAGGAGTGAATAGCTTAAAAGGTTGCGAACACCGTTGTTTGCCCGATATGATTGAAATTGGTTCCTTCATTGGTATGGCGGCCATAACGCAGAGTGAAATAACCTTGAAAAACTGTCGGATTGACCAATTGGGGATTATACCCCGAACGTTCCAACGTTTGGGAATACAAATGGAGTTTCGCGGCGATGATATTTACATTCCACAAAACGACCACTATGAAATCGATAGTTTTATCGATGGCTCTATTTTAACCGTTTCTGATCAAATTTGGCCTGGTTTCACGCCCGATTTGATTTCAATTGCTTTGGTAACGGCTACACAAGCGCGCGGGACCGTTCTTGTTCACCAAAAAATGTTTGAAAGCCGCCTGTTCTTCGTAGATAATCTCATCGAAATGGGAGCACAAATTATTTTATGCGATCCACATCGGGCTACCGTAATTGGTTTGGATCGAAAAACCCGGTTAAAGGGCATAACCATGTCCTCGCCAGATATACGAGCAGGCGTAGCGCTATTAATTGCCGCTATGAGTGCAAAAGGCAAAAGCACGATTAAAAATATCGAACAAATAGACCGTGGTTATGAAAAAATCGAAGAGCGTTTAAATCCACTAGGGGCAAAAATCACGCGATTTGAATAAGCACTTCCCTGTTTTTCAAACAGTAACCATCTTCTTTTATACGTACAATTACGCGAACATCGATACTACCTAATTAGCGTAGTAATTCCCATATAAAACGTCATGCCGGAATAGGGTGCTATCTTAAAGATATTCGCCATATTATCAGTACCTACGAAAACAGGTCCTGCTCTTAAATGGGCTCCCACACTGAAACGATCTAAGGTATTTTGCGCCCTCAAAGGAATGGCGAATTCGAACCATTTATGCTCGAATCTTGGAACCACCGCTACGCTACTTAATTGAGAAAAATTCCATTTATCGCCCAAACGCAAAAATTGTTGCCAATGCGCGGCTATAAATATGCCTTTCATGATTTTCCAATCGGCTTGCAATTGGATACTGGAAGGCAATTCTACTTGGGTACGTTGGTTGTTACTTTTCAAAACCCCTTGTTGGCGGGCACTTTCTACCGCAAAATCTAAAATGGCTTGACTCCCTTCATTGGCTGCTTGTAAAAATTCAGGAGAACTCATCGCCATTTTAAAGGGAGTCTCTCGGGCGTCAATTATAAATCCTTCATTCTTGTTTTGGTAGCCAATGCTACCGATATCTAAAATAGCCGCCCCTATCTTAAAAGTATAATCTTTAAAACCCTCCCGGGCGTTAAAATCGGTTTTCATTCCTGAGCCAAATTCCATCGATATTCCTAAGTCAATCCCGTAGCCAAATCCAGAAATACTACTTAAACCCGGTATACTTCCTGAAACCACCCCTCGAAATAGCTGTTTTAACAGGTTATTATCGGTATAGGCCAATTCCATATATCCATTCGACATTACCAAGGTATCCATACCTGTAGCGGTAAATTGAACTCCCGTATGACTCATATTAACGGATCCTAATCCCAAAATACCCTTCAGAGACGTTGCCAACCCTAACTTTAAGCTGGAATTATTAATCAACCGATAACCCAATACCGCCGATATCTCCTGATAACTGTTCGCATTGGCCTGAAAAGAAAACGAAGCAATATCTAACGGATTCATAAGCCGTTGCGAATCAACCCATTGCTTGCCCCATTGCCATAATCCTACCGACATATTATTGATATTCGCTTGTGACCTAGTGCGGGTGGCGGTTCCCCAAACAAATCGACCGTATTGATTGAGATACGAGGGCCCCCGAAGTTCGGAGCTCATGCGCATATCCATAGTGGTTTTTGAGCTTTCGGCTTCAATCCAATCGCCTTTCCAATCCACATTGCCCTGTGCATCTCTATGTTCATCAGACACAGTCCCGTTAAGCAATTGCCAAAGAGAAAAAGGCGCATTTAAGGTCAAATAATTATTGGAAATATCAAATCCCAAAACCCCAATTCCAGCGCTCCTTTTATGGGTCATTAAGGTCGCAGATGCAGGATTGGTATAAATTCCATTAACCCCCGCGAAGTTGCTATTTTGCAATGCCGAAAAAGACTGTGAAAATCCGTCAACGGGGAAATTCAGTATTACCAGCCACCCAAAAACGTATATAAAACGCATAAACAAAGATAAAATTACTTTTCTACCTTATAAATGATAACACCCCCAAGAAATTAAAAGTCTAATATTATGAGCAGCCTTGATGAAATAAAAGAAAAAAGCCGCAACTTTCGTTACGGCTTTTCTATATTGAAATTTAGTTAATATGTATTAACGAACGATAAACTTAGCGGTTTTTACACCTACTGTGCTTTTAACATTTACCATGTAAATACCAGCAGCAAACGTTGAAGTTGAAATTTGAACTTCGTTGATACCACGGTTCATTCTGTCGTTGTTTTGCACGGCAACTACACGACCGTTGATATCGGTAACTTCTACATTAACAGACGCATTGTCGTTTAATTCGAAATTCACTACTACGTTTTCACCTTGATTGCTTGGATTTGGGAATACTTTCAAATCAGCGATACCATTTTTCAAAGCTTCGGTAGATGCATTTTGCGTGGTAATATCAATCCAGTAACCCAATAAGGTTGAAGTGGTGTAAATACTTGTTGGGTAGTAAGACTGCCAACCGTTCGACGTTCTGATACCGTTTCTTAATACGGAAGGTGTCCAGAAGGTATTGTTATAACGGTATGGTGATTCACTAACTACTGCGGTATTTTCCCAATAATGTGCGCGAACTCCATAACCATTGATTTTACTTTTATACGTAGGTTCAGCCCAGTTCATAAAGGTATCGTTTAATTTTGCTTTACGCATATTTTTAAACACCAAACAGAATCCTACCACATTGGCGTTCA
>CAMBBZ010000053.1 GCA_945863965.1 Chitinophaga pinensis
ACACCCCCACCCCTTAAACCCACGGTTAAAACCGTGGGACAAATCTGGCAAGGTCTAATTCACAATTCATAATTCACAATTCACAATTGTTGACTATATTACAGACATAAAATTGTCAATATATTTAACAAAGTGATTTACCATTGCCATTCCTACTTCAGCTTGCGATACGGATTAATGAGTCCAGAAGACATCATTCGATGGGCCCAAAGCCAGTCCGATTTGCTGCAGCAGCCCGTGTCGGTGTTATTGGCCGACATTAATAATGTTAGCGGTGTGACGAATTTCCTCAAGGAAGCGCAGCAACATCCCAACGTGCACGCTCGAGTGGGTGTAGAGGTTCGCAACGGCGATGAAACGTTGTACCTGCTCCTAGCCGAATCGCATCAAGGTTTTGCCGCCGTGAACCGCTTCCTCAGTGAACACCAATTGGCCCAATTGCCCTATCCGATCAATCCGCCCGTAATGCCCGATGTGTGTTGCATCTATCCGTATTACAAAGTATCGGTGTTAAAGCCGGGCGATTTATCGCGGGGCGCCATGGTAGGCGTAACCCAACGCGACCTCTGCAAGCTCTCCCTTTCGGCTTGGAAACACCATCCCGAACGACTCCTCGCCTACCACCGTGCCACTTTGCGACATGCCGAAGACCTAAAAACGCATACCCTGCTGCGCTGCATCGCCCATAACTGCCTGATCAGCAAACTCAAACCCATGGCTACGGCCTTTGCCCACGAATTATTAGTGCCCCTGAGCGACTTATACCGTTCGTTTGAGGCGTATGCACCGCTGCGGCACCAATCACATGCACTCATGGAACGCAGCGGTTGGACGTTCCCGTTTCATATCCCCCAAAATAAAAAAACCTATACCGGCGATGCCGATGAAGACTTTCGGATGATGCGCGAATTGGCTTTGGAGGGACTTAAATACCGGTATCCGAAATATACGTATACGGTTACCGAGCGCATAGAAAAAGAGCTGAAATCGATTTACGAACTCGGCTTTACCGCCTATTTCTTGATCAATTGGGATATTTGTCGGTTTGCGCGTGAAAAAGGCTATTTTTACGTGGGTCGGGGCAGCGGTGCGAACAGTGTGGTGGCCTATTGCCTTCGGATTACGAATGTAGATCCGATCGATTTAGACTTGTATTTTGAGCGGTTTATCAATCCCTTTAGAAGCAGTCCGCCCGATTTCGATTTGGACTTTTCTTGGCAAGATCGCGATACCGTTACCGATTACATCCTCAAAAAATACGGTCCCACCAACGCCGCACTTTTAGCCACCTACAACACCTTTCAAAACAACGCCGTGGTACGCGAATTGGGGAAGGTTTACGGCCTTCCCAAAAGCGAAATCGACGCCTTATTGGAACGGCCCAGTTACTATTCCCCTAAAAACTTCGAGGCGTTTGCTCCGAATAAAAATGACGTATACAGCACGCCCGGCATGGGACACAGGCCCCGGAATCGGCAGTTAGGCGCGGCGGCTACCGCCGATTACGAAGAGGAGGCTACCGATAAAGAGTCGCTGTATCGCGAACTCTTATTGCACGCCCATAAAATTCACGATTTGCCCAATTATCGGAGTTTGCATGTGGGGGGTATTTTGATATCGGAAGTGTCGATTTACCATTTTTCGGCCTTGGACTTGCCACCCAAAGGATTTCCCTCGGTACAATTTAGTATGTTGGAAGCCGAAGATTTGGGATTGGCCAAATTTGATATTTTAAGTCAGCGTGGCCTTGGGCATATCAAAGATGCCGTAATTTACATCCGACAAAATCAAGGTATTGAAGTAGATGCCCATCAGATTCAGCACTTCAGAGACGATCCCAAGATTGCCCGTATGATTGCGCACGGCAATACCATGGGCTGTTTTTATGTGGAGAGTCCGGCCATGCGACAGTTGCTGCGCAAGCTGCGTTGCAAAGATTATCTGACCTTGGTGGCGGCGAGCAGCGTGATTCGACCGGGTGTGGCTCGCAGTGGCATGATGCGTACGTTTATCGAGCGGCATATCGATCCCGAAAAACGCAAAGAAGCCCATCCCACCATGCACCAAATCATGCCCGAAACCTATGGTATTATGGTTTACCAAGAAGATGTAATTCGGGTGGCGCATGAATTTGCCGGCTTGGGTTTGGGAGAAAGCGATATTCTACGCCGCGGCATGAGCGGAAAATTTCGATCCAGGGCGGAGTTTGATAAGGTAAAGGAACAATTCTTCGCAAAATCGAAAGAAAAAAAGCAGCCTCAGGCATTGATTGAGCTCGTTTGGAATCAGATTGAAAGTTTTGCCGGCTACAGCTTCGCCAAAGGCCATAGCGCCAGTTACGCCGTAGAAAGCTACCAAAGCCTACACCTAAAAGCGTACTATCCCCTAGAATTTTACACAGCCGTGATTAATAATTTTGGCGGTTTTTACAAAACTGAATTTTACGTTCACGCCGCACGCATGTGCGGGGCCCAAATCGAAGCCCCTTGCGTACAGGAAAGCGAACTGTTGTCGCGTATACAAGTTCGCACGCTTTGGTTGGGATTGGGATTGGTTCAAAGTTTGGAAATCCGACTTATCGAGCGCATTGTAGGGGCTCGATCTGAAAAACCCTATGAAGATTTATACGACTTCAAAAGGCGCTGCGATCCGGGCTTGGAGCAGCTGAAAATATTGATTTTAGTGGGGGCGCTGCGCTTCACCGGCAAAAGCCGCAAAGCCCTATTATGGGAGGCGCATACCCTCTACGGCGAAAAAACCCAAGCCACGAACAACGTTCCCTTGTTCACCGAAAAACCCAAAGCCGTTAAACTGCCGCCTTTGGAAGACGATCCCTTGGAAATCGCCATCGACGAGCGGGAATTACTCGGATTTTCGCTCTGCAGTACCTTTGAACTGATCGAAGTCGATGAAATTCCCGCGTCAACTGTGCGCAGCCAACACCTTTTTTCTCTTCTGGGGAAGTCGGTCTATCTCGAAGGCCAGTTGGTCACGGTTAAGCCGACTCGAACGGTCGGCGGCAAGGAAATGAACTTTGGGACTTGGTTGGATCGAGATGGCTATTTCTTCGACACCGTGCACTTTCCGCCGGTCGTAGCGCGATTTCCATTTAAAGGTCGCGGAATCTACCGGGTTTGGGGCACGGTTATAGAAGACTTTGGCGTATTGGCTGTTGAAATCGCGAAGATGGAAAAACTGCCCTTGCGCAAAGATCCCAGGGCAGGATAAACCAATTCCAAGCCCTTAAATAGCAATCAAACCGAGATAAAACAAGATTATTCGAAGCTTTTGGTATAAACTGATGGAATAACTAAAGATTTTCATTTGTTTTGTAAATTGATGTTCCTAAAATGCTTGTCCAAGAAATCGTTTATGTCCATTGGGCGTCGATTTTATTCCTTGGTATCTCTAATTCTTACGCTTTCAGGCCTTCATGCCCAACACGAATATCCCTCAGAAAAGCAAAGTCAAAAATGGGCCGATAGCATTCTCAGAGGACTTCGTTTTGAGCAACTGATTGCCCAAAAACTCATGGTGCCGGCCTGGTCGCGTGATGCCACATTGAGTCTAGAAACCATAGAAGCCGTAGAAAAATATCAAGTCGGGGGAATCATCTTTTTCCAGGGAACCGCCCAAACCCACAACATGGCCCTCAATTATTATCAGCAGCTATCGGCCATTCCGCTGCTCATAGGCATGGATGCCGAATGGGGTCCGGCCATGCGACTCGATCACGTGTCCAAATACCCTTACCCCCTTAGCATTGGCACTACTAAAGATGCCGATTACGCGTTTGAAATCGGAAAATCACAAGGTCGCATGCTAAGTGCCTTAGGCGTGCACATCAATTTCGCGCCTGTCGTTGACCTCAATACCAATCCCAATAATCCCATAATTGGATTCCGAAGCTTTGGCGAAAACGCCCAATCGGTAAATCCCTTGGCTACGGCGTTCCACCGAGGCCTAGAGGCTTCAGGAGTGTGGGCCTGCGCCAAGCACTTCCCCGGACATGGAAATACGATTGCCGATTCACATAAAGAACTGCCCTTAGTAAGTCACGATAAGAAATCGCTTAAAAAAGAATTGGCCCCTTTCGAAGCCATGATTGATGACGGCGTTAAAAGCATCATGATGGCGCATTTAAAAGTGCCGTTTCTCGACGACCGCCCCAACATGCCTTCTTCCCTTTCCAGGGCCGTGGTTCACGATTTACTGCGTGAAAAAATGGAATTTAAGGGCCTAATCATCACCGATGCGATGAACATGAAAGGGGTCAGTGCGCATTACGCCCCCGATGAGGCGATTTTAAAAGCCATACAAGCCGGAAACGACATCCTGTGCTTTGTCGATAACGTGCCCCAAGTGATGTCACTATGCCGCTCGTGGTTAGATTCTTCATGGATTGACTCCATAGAAATTGCCGAATCCGTGCGTAGAATTTTAATCGCGAAACACCAATTGGGCCTATCTAAAAACTTAGAGGTGACCAATATTCAGCGCGAACTGGACTCCGAATACAGCCGATTTATCAAAAAAACAAGTCCCGTTCCCGCTACCCCTTATTGCGAATTTGACCCGAGTTTCGAAGCCGAAATCGAAGCGGCTAGCGCCCATATTTGCCTACTTGCACCCGATAAATCGGCGCAATTGCCATGGAAACCCCATAGAATCGATACCCTCAATGCCGTTATTTTTGGAGAACGCCTTCCCGATGTATTTTACCAGCGACTCCAAAGCTACCAATACAGCCGTCTCGTGTGGGCCCAAAATTTCGCCAATGCCGATACCCTTTTGAAACATTTGGATTCTATTGGTGGGCATCACTTATTTTTCAATTCGAACCAGCGTATGTGGGGAAATCAGTCACGCCTTTTACCCGTTCTATTGAAAGAGGTATTGGAGCGACTTCCCAACGCATCCAATTCGGTTTTGGTACACACAGGAAATGTATATGCCCTGCAAGGGTTGCGCAGTAATATCCCGGTAATTTTAGGCATGGAAACTGGAGAATCGTATATGGTGGCATCGCTTGATGCGTTATTTGGTCACCGTGGAATTCGGGGAAAATTACCGGTTTCGATTGACAGTCTTTGGAATCCAAAAATAGAACTCAATACCCGTGCATGGACCCGTTTCCGTTCATTAGAATTGTCCAATCCGGAACTTTTAGGATTTAATTGCGATGAAGAGGCCTCTCTTAACGGAATTATGGATTCGGTTATACTTAGTGGGGCTTCACAAACCGCACAATTATTGGTTTTAAAGAACGGACAAATTGTGTACGATATTTCCCGAGGAAAGATGCCCGATGGAAAAAAGAAGGTCAACATGCACAGCATTTACGATATCGCGAGTATTACCAAAACGGCGGCTACCACCCTAGCGGTAATGCATGTTTTCGAAAAAGAGGATATCAATTTAGAGAAGCCGATTCAAGCATATTGGCCTGAGGCCCGGAAATTTGCTTGGGGCTCTGTTAAAATTCAAGACTTTTTACTGCACCGGTCGGGATTGCCCGCTTTTTTGCCCTTGTACAGCGTGTTAAAATCGGATTCCTTTTTCATTGAGCGCGATTCGTTACACCAACCAAAAAGTGGTGATATTCTTTGGGGAAATTCACTTTATTTAAACCGCTCGGTAAGCGATACTGTTTGGGCTATGATTGGGCAAACAGCTCCCAAAATCTACCACGAAAGCCAAGATTGGCAACCGTATATTTATTCCGATTTGAATGCCATTATTTTGGGCAAATGGATTGAACACCGCAGTGGTAGAAAATTGGCAGTCTTCTGCGATTCTGTTTTTTACACGCCGATGGGAATGTTCAGAACCGGATTTGAACCGCGGACTAAACATTTAACCCCGTGGATTTTGCCCACACAAATCGATACGGCCACCAAACGAGGTCTTATTTGGGCAGAAACCCACGATCCTACCGCCTACCTTTTGGGAGGTAGTGCAGGCAATGCCGGTCTTTTTTCAAGCGCCTACGATCTGGCCCGCCTCATGTTAATGTTGGCACAAGGAGGGATATTGGACGGCACCCGTTATTTCAAGGCCGAAACCATCGAGCGATTTACTTCAGGATTCTTATACGCCGATAACCACCGGGGACTGGGATTCGACAAACCCAATGGATTTCCCAATGCGCTAAAAAATAGCGAGATTAAAGGCAGTAATTTATTTGAAGGCGCTCCAAACAGTCTATTTGGACATGCCGGATTTACAGGTACTTGGGCTTACGCCGATGCTAAAAACCAATTGGTTTGGATATTTTTAAGCAATAGAACGTTCCCTAATGATTCCCAAAACAAATTAGCGAAAAAAGGATACCGCGGAAAGCTTATGGAAATTGTTTATCGGTCGTTAAAAGCCGATGACAAGCCGTAATTTTCGAGCACTATTCATCTATTTTCACTATATTTGCAAGTTGATATGAAGTGGCTTCAAAACGTGTTTGTTCTATTTTTAATCGTCATCATTGGCGGTTCATGTGGTGAATATCAGCGTATTTACAAAAAAGGCACGGTATTGGAGAAGCAATCCAAGGCCATGGAGCTGTACAATAAAAAAGAGTATTCTAAGTCGGTGCAATTGTTGGAACAATTGAGAGACCTCTATAAAGTGCGCGATAGTTTAGAGAATGTATACTATCATATGGCGATGTCGTATTATCATTTGAAAGACTATCCGTATGCGTCTTTGTTTTTCAAAGATTACACGGAGAACTTCAATCAATCCGACCGGTCAATAGAGTGCGCCTACATGAGTCTATATTGCGATTTTTTAGCAATCGGACCGGCAGATTTGGACCAAGCAGATACCAAAAAAGTAATTGAAGCCATGCAAATGTTCACCAATTACTATCCCGATTCTGAATATGCCCAAAAATGCAACGATCATATCGACGGACTGCGATTCAAGTTACAGCAGAAAGAATTCGACATGGTAGAACAATATTACCGCATGGGCGAATTTAAGTCGGCTGTGGTAGCGGCAAAAAATGCCGTTAAGTTATATCCCGATACCGATCAGCGTGAATCTTTAGAATGGATTGCTGTTGACGCCCAGTTTCAATATGCCGAAAACAGTGTTAGAAGTAAACGTTTGGAACGCTTTCAATTGGTAATGGAGAACATTCAAGATTATCTTTATACCCACCCAACGAGCAGTAAGCACTTTCTTGCGGTAAAAAAAATAGAATCCACCACCCAAAAACGTATTAACGAAATAAAAGCAATTTTATGAGCATAAAAGACCCAACCTCAGCAGAAACCCGTAACCTCAAAAATTTAGAGAGTGACACCCAAAACATTTATTTGTCTACGGCAATCATTTCCAAACGCGCCGATCAAATTGCTGAAAAGCAAAAAGAAGAGCTAAAAAATCGGTTGGAGCCCTTTGCTCAAGACAGCGATAATTTAGAAGAAGTTCAAGAAAACCGCGAACAGATTGAAATCTCCCTTATGTTCGAACGCCAACCTAAGCCAACCCTAACGGCTACTCAGGAATATGCAGACGGCAAAACCTATTGGAGAATTCCGGATGCACCGGATCATGTGTAAAAACAAGCGCATCCTTTTAGGAGTCAGTGGCGGTATCGCGGCGTACAAAACGCCCGAATTGGTACGTCTATTAAAAAAATCAGGGGCTGAGGTTCAAGTCATTTGCACCCCAAGTGCCCTACAATTTGTTACCCTTAAAACACTATCGGTTGTTTCCGAAAGACCGGCTTTGGTCGATTTTTTCGATGCCGATAGTGGCATGTGGAACCACCACGTTGAACTCGGTCTTTGGGCCGACGCCATGGTGGTTGCCCCGTGTGGTTCCAATACCCTTTCAAAAATGGTCAGCGGTCAGTGCGACAACCTATTGCTTACCACCTATTTATCGGCCCGATGTCCGGTTTGGATTGCCCCAGCCATGGATCTCGATATGTATCAACACCCATCGGTTCAAGAACATTTACAAACCCTTCAACTCCGCGGCGTTCACCTCATCGACGCTGAAGAAGGTCCATTAGCCAGCGGCCTAGAAGGAAAAGGCCGAATGGCCGAACCTGCTCATATTGTCGACGCCCTAAACACCCATTTTGAAGTCCCTGATAACGCGTGGAAAGGCAAAACCGTTTTGGTTAACGCCGGTCCTACCTATGAACCTATTGATCCTGTTCGATTTATTGGCAATCGCAGCAGTGGTTTAATGGGGATCGAAATTTGCAACGCCCTTATTCAAAAAGGCGCCGAGGTTATTCTCGTTTTAGGTCCCTCCCATTTACCCGTACCCGAAAATATAAAAATCATTCGAGTAGAAACGGCTCTCGAAATGTTTGACGCGTGCTGTCAGCATTTCGGACAATGCGACGTTGGTATATTTGCGGCGGCGGTTTCAGATTATCGGGTAGCCCAAGCTTCCCAAGAGAAAATAAAGAAAAATCACGATTCCATGCAATTGGATTTAATAAAAAATCCAGACATACTTTCGCATTTGTCGCAAACCAAAAAAGCCCACCAACGGTGCATTGGATTTGCGCTTGAAACCCATAATGCTGAATCCTTTGCCCTTGAAAAACTGCAGCGTAAAAACTTAGATGCCATCGTGATGAATACCGTTGGCGAAAATAGCGGATTTCAAAGCACCCAAAATAGTGTCGTAATTTTTACAAAAAACCAAGCTCCATTTGCGAGTAATGTGCAATCAAAAAGCGATATTGCCGTTTTACTGTTGGAAAAACTCGATGATTGGCATGTGGTGGAATAAAAAAATCATATTGATTGTTTTAGGCGTTCTTGGCGTCTACAATACAGCTATATCTCAAGAAGTAAACGCCACCGTTCAAGTGGTAGCTCCGCGAGTACAGATTGCCAACAAAGAAATTTTAGTTACCCTTCAAAATAGCCTGCAGCAGTTTATTAATAATCGCAAATGGTCTGAAGAAGCTATCGCCAATAATGAAAAAGTCAATTTGACCTTATTCATTAATATCGATGCGTGGGATAACGACAAGTTTCAAGGAACCGCACAATTGCAGGTTACCAGACCGGTTTACGGATCCAATTATAAAACCACGGTTATGCAGTTCAACGACGAAGATGTGGGATTCAACTACCGCGAATTCGAAAACTTAGAATACCAAGAAAACATGAACATGAACGACCTAACCACCCTCATGGCGTTCTACGTTTACATCGCAATGGGCGTTGAATACGATAGTTATGCCACCTTAGGAGGCGACAAACATTTGGCGCGGGCACAATCGTTGGTGAATCTTATGACCAACAAACCGGGTTGGAATCAAGGCGACGGCAAGGGATTCAGAAATCGATTCTATTTGGCCGAGAATTTAAGCAGCCCGCGTTTCAAAGAATTTAGGGAGTTGAGTTATCAATACCACCGAGAAGGTTTGGACCAGTTTCATGAGGATCCCAATAAAGGTCGAAAAAAAATCACCGAATCCTTGCAGAAAATCTCTCAAACGGCCCAAACGAATCAAAATAGTTTACTCCAAAAAATATTTTTTACGACCAAATGGCCGGAAATTGTTGAAATATATCAAGGTGCCACCACGGCTGAAAAAACCATTATTGTGCGCCTTTTAAAAGATTTAGATCCCACCAATCTCCAGCGATACGAAAAAATAAAATCATGATAGTTCGCACCGAAACCATCGATCAACGAATCAAAACCTATATAAGCCAATACCAACCCGACAAAATCGTGGTGGTGGTATCGGAAACCAGTGAAGCGTTGTGCCTGCCTATATTGCAGATCTACAAAAAAACCGATCATATTGTGTATCACCTACCCGATGGAGACCGGGCAAAAAGTATTGGATTCTGTGAAGATTTTTGGGAAAGCTTGCTGCGTGAAAACGTTACCCGTCAATCATTAATTATTGCCCTTGGAGGCGGTGCGATATTGGATTTTACCGGATTTTGTGCCGCTACCTATATGCGCGGTATTCCATGCATTTATATACCGACAACCTTGTTGTCAATGGTCGATGGCTCCGAAGGTGGCAAAACAGGCATCAATCTATACGGCACCAAAAACGTGATAGGCACGTTTACAGATCCCGTGGCCATAATGCGGAATGCGGACTTTTTGCAAACCCTCAGCGCCGGTGAACTATTATCGGGTTGGGCTGAGGTAATAAAACATGCCCTTCTTACAGGTGGTATACTCATGGAAATGGTGGCAAAAGGAATGCCGGAAATTTCTGATATAGACGCGTGGATTGATTTAATTCGCGAAAATATCATATTCAAAAAAGGTATTGTAGCCGCCGACTTTAAAGAAAAAGGCCAACGGAAATTGTTGAATTTAGGGCACACCATTGGTCACGGCATCGAAGCCATTCACTTTGAAGACTCTGAAATAAATCACGGTATTGCTATCGCTAATGGTTTGTACTGGGAATCGTTATTGGGTTACGAAATGGGATACACCACCAAAGAAACCTTCGATACGGTGGACCAATTGGTATTCCCCCGCTTCCCCAAAGTGGGTTGGAACGAATCAGACGTGGAACCTATGACCAATTTGTTGATGCACGACAAAAAGAATTACAACGGTAAAATCCAATTAAGTCTGCTCAAAACGGTTGGCGACGCGGCTTACGATATTGAAATATCCGAATCCGATATCAACGCCTTTTTAACGAAATACGCCACGGCGTTGCATGAGCCAATCGATTAAATATACGTCATCCGAAACCCATTCGCCCCTCACGGTTCTTTTACCGCGCTCCAAAAGTATATCGCACCGACACTTATTTTTGCACTATTTACATCCCGATTCAGGCACACTGCAATCGGTTTCTGATGCGCGCGATACCAAAATATTCCAAGCAGCCCTAAGTTCAGCCGCTCAAACAATTGACTTTCACGACGCAGGAACGCCGTCGCGATTTGCTTTGGTTTATTTTGCCGTAACCAACCAACCCAAAACCCTCACCGGCAATGCCAGCTTAAAAAAGCGATCCATTGCCGACTTGGTTAACACCCTACAGGAACAGGGTGCCCTAATCGAATACCTCGAAAACCCTGGTTTTTTTCCCGTTACCCTGAAACAAGGCATTACCCAATCAAACCCGATTTGGGAAATCAAAACCCAAGAAAGCAGTCAGTTTGTATCAGCCCTTATGTTGGGAATCACTGCCCTTAAACCCATCCCCAAAATACGCGTTATCGACTTAACCCACAGCTGGTCCTACATCCATTTGAGCGCATCAATACTGCAACATTGGGGATTTAACGTTACCATCGACAGGTCTGAAATTTCTATCGGGGGAAGCCCTAGAACGGCGGTACCTATCGATGTAGAAATCGACTGGGGAAGCGCGAGCTTTGTGTATCTTTTGGCATTATTTACAAAAAAAACATTCAGAATTATTGGCGCAAAACACAACTCGCTGCAATCCGATTTTCAGGCAGTGGCTATTTTTGAGCAATTGGGCGTTTCTACCGAATTTGAAACGGATACCGCTCTAATTCGACCTCATTCCCAGGCCGCGCCGCCCTCTGAATTCGACGGTTCGCAATGCATCGATCTCATACCAGCTTTGGCCTCGGCTTATGCCTATTTACAAAAAGACGTTACCTTTTACGGCATAGAAAAATTAGCCGTTAAAGAAAGCAATCGGCTCGAAGGCATAGCCCGCCATTTGAATCCATTGGGATTTTCATGGCTCCCACAGGAAGGAGGCTTTCGTCTTAGCCGCCATTCATCGGTCCTTCCTGAAGCGTTTAACATTATAACCGAACACGACCATAGGATGGCTATGGCCTTTGCCCCATGGGCTGCAGTAATACCTCAAGTGCACATCGATGATACCGGTTGCACCGAAAAAAGCTTCCCAGGGTATTGGGAACTTCTTAAAATGTGTAATTTTGAACTCCTACCCCATTAATATTAAGTCGTGAGCGCAAATTCAATTGGAAAAAATCTCGTTTTGAGCAGTTTTGGCGAAAGTCACGGTCCTTATATTGGTGCGGTTCTCGACGGATTTCCAGCCGGTTTTACCCTGGATTTAACGGCTATTCAAGGGCAAATGCAACGCCGCAGACCCGGACAAAGTGCCCTTACGACCTCACGCGATGAAGCCGATAGCGTACAAATCATTTCGGGCGTATTTGAAGGCAAAACTTTGGGAACACCCATTGCCTTTTTGATTCCCAATACCGACCAAAAACCTAAGGATTACGACGTTTTAAAGGACGTTTACCGACCTGGACATGCCGACGC
>CAMBBZ010000054.1 GCA_945863965.1 Chitinophaga pinensis
CCCCAACCACCGTTGTCTAAATCTTCATAGGACTTGCCCATTTTTACGCTTTCAATTTTAAATTTACTTGCATCGGCCTTGGGAGGGACTTGCGAACGGGCTGAAAATTCTTTCCCGTCTGAAAGTCGCACCCTCATTGTATACCAATGCTTTTCCTTTAAAACAATCCGACCAATAGTTAAGGAATACAAACCTGGTGTATAATTTACCATCGTATCGGCCGTACCTGTAGCTTCTTCTGTAATTACAATCAGCGCGTCGGAAATGTATTCATTTTCGTCTTTTTGCAAACCATAGTAGGGCTTCGTATACACCAACGAGGCCTCAATTACATTCGACTGAGGTGTCATTAAGCACATAATGGCGGGTTTCTTTTGAAACGTAGGCGGATCAACCAACGCATCTTGTTCGCACGACACCATAAACAGGGCACCCAAGCAGATAAACAAAAATAGGTTTAAACGTGACTTCATATGGTTTATAGATAAAATCAAAATCCGCATTATTTAAATTTAAAGGACCAACTAACTGAGGGAAGTACAGGGAACAACGTCACTTTCTTCAACGTTGAATACGTTTCTCCGCGATTATTACTTTCCCAAACGCTATAATAAAAGAAGGGATTGGCTTGATTATACGCGTTATACAAACTGACTTCCCACGTTTGCATTCCGTTTTTCTTTTGTTTATGAAATTGTATGCCCAAGTCCAATCGGTGGTACGACTCCATTCGGAAATCGTTACGACTTCCAAAATCGATAAAATTATTATACGATTGCATCTGTGGACTCCACGTAATCGGGTAGGCCGACATTTGATGGTTATTGCCTGGAATATAGCCTTGTGCCAAGGTAACGGCATTACCCGTTCCGTAAACCCAAGTAAGCGCTACATTAATTTGCTTACTCACCTTATAAGAACCTACGATTGAAATATCATGCCTGCGGTCGTAACGCGCATAAAAAGGTTTACCTCCATTCAATTCGGGGAATTTCATCTGTGTCCAACTTAAGGTATACCCAATCCATCCGGTAAACGGACCCGTCTTTTTCTGCAAAAACAACTCCGTGCCGTAGCTCCACGCATCGCCACGGGTTATTTGTTGCTCCCAATTGCGACCGCCACCCACCGCTCCGGAACTAAAAATATCATCTTCCAACAAAAACGAAGCGCCCTCGCGGTACTGAACTACATCTTTCATGTCTTTGTAATACGCTTCCCAAGTAACCGAAAATCCTTTGTCAAAATCCTTAGCAATGCCTACAGCCGTTTGCTCACTCCGCATCGGACGCAGTCCAGCCGTTGCCGGTATCCACAAATCCGTAGGTAACGAAATTCCTGAATTACTCAACAAATGTATGTACTGAAACATGCGGGCATAAGAACCCTTTATAGCCAAGTCTGGCGTAATGTTATACGACGCACTAAAACGGGGCTCGGGATTCACAAACGTGGTTTTTTCAACCGCATAATGACTCAAGCGGAAACCCGGATTCAATTGCAAATTGCCTAACTTCCATATATCTTCTATGTAAATGCCACTTTCGTAGGTATTAATCGTGCTTATTTTATTTTGCAAATCACCAAATCCCGCCGCTTTGATGACCAATGCCGCCGGTCTGAATTGATGCCTCGTGGTTTGAATTCCATAACGCACTTGGTGATTGGGATGGGGCCGCCAATCAAAATCATACTTAAATCCAATGTCATCAATCACACTTTGGTAGTTCAAAGAAAACGTATCCCGAAAACCGTCATACGATTCCAACCCAATATTCAACTTATAATGACTGTAAATAATAGACGCATTCGAG
Source organism: Chitinophaga pinensis (assembly GCA_945863965.1). Classification (GTDB taxonomy): domain Bacteria; phylum Bacteroidota; class Bacteroidia; order NS11-12g; family UBA955; genus VMCP01. The sequence goes on from CAMBBZ010000054.1 coordinate 1,815, forward strand.
AATAATTTAGGCGAAAAAACGTGGTTCCAACGCGCCGTTACGGTGCGATTCCCCCAACCAAAATCGGTGTCCAATCGCGCACGACCTTCCCTGATTTTCGTGTAAAATTCATCCTTGCCAAAATATCCACTCAAGTACAAGCGGTCTTTTTCCGATAAGGTATAATTGGCTTTCGCGTTAAAATCATAAAAGTAATATCCGCCATTATTCCCCGTTGCCGCATATAAGAAAGGTTGGATTAATAAATCGATGTAGGTGCGCCTTCCCGAAATCATAAACGAACTTTTTCCCTTTTTTATAGGTCCTTCAAACGTAAACCTTGAACTCAATATCCCCACACCCACTTCTCCCGTATACCGCTGATTGTTACCTTCTTTCATACTCAGGTCGATAACGCTCGACAAGCGACCTCCATAACGCGCTGGAAACCCACCCTTTATCAATTCTACTGACTTTAATGCATCCCCATTAAACACGGAGAAAAATCCAAAAAGATGCGAAGCGTTATAAACTACGGCCTCGTCTAAAAGCATCAAATTTTGATCGGGACCACCTCCGCGCACGTAAATACCACTTTGTCCTTCACCCCCTTTTTGTACTCCAGGCAATAATTGTATCACTTTCAACACGTCCTTTTCCCCAAATAAAGCCGGTATTTCTTTTATTTGATTAATGGGAATATCAATCCGACTCATTTCCACTTTGTCGGCTACGGTATTCTTCTTCGACTTAATTTCTACTACCTCAATTTGTTCGGCTTCTATCTTGGCTCTGATTTTAAAATGGACCGAGGTATCCTTATTTGAATGCCATGTAAAACTATCCAATTCAAATCCACCGAGCTGATAATACGCCACCCTCGAACCCGTATTTTGGCCATTTAACGTAATGGAATAAAATCCGTAACCATTGGTGTACGTACTCAAGCCCTCGGGCATCAAGGTAACCCGCACGTTTCCGTAATATTCCCCAGTTTCTATATCGCTTACAAAACCGGATAAGGTAACGCGGGAGGCGTTCTGCGACTTCCCCCAAGAGAAAAATGCACAACATATGAGAAACAAAACAACTTTTTTGGAAACCAAGACTTTCTTCATTTGATTCGTGAAATTCTAGTGCAATTTACAACCCTTTAACGGCACAGCCCCCAATTTGTTAATTGGAAATGTCAAAAAAGTTTTGCGAAAATCGCAACCTGTAAATTTTTAATAATCCGGAAGTCGATACCACTTGAACAAAACCTTGGCCCTGTAGGCATAACCATTTGATAACCAATTTACTCCTAAACCGCCACGGGCGCTTTGATAGCGGGATGCGGATCGTAGCCCGACACCGTAAAATCAGCGTAGGTAAAATCAAAAAGGTTCTTCACCAAAGGATTCAACGTCATTTTGGGGAATGCCTTGGGCGCGCGCGATAACTGCAGTGCGACTTGCTCTTGGTGGTTGGTGTAAATATGGGCATCGCCAAAGGTGTGCACAAAATCGCCGGGTTCTAAATCACAAACCTGCGCCATCATAAGAGTCAAAAGGGCATAACTTCCTATATTAAAAGGAACCCCCAAGAATAAATCGGCACTTCTTTGGTATAACTGACAACTTAATTTTCCGTTGGCCACATAAAACTGGAACAAGGTATGACAGGGCATTAACGCCATTTTATCGAGTTCGCCTACATTCCAAGCACTCACTAAAATCCGACGTGAGTCGGGACTGTTTTTGATCATATGCACAGCCTCCGCAATTTGGTCGATTACACGGCCGTCTTTGGCTTCCCAAGAGCGCCATTGCTTGCCGTAAACCGGACCCAATTCGCCATTTTCATCGGCCCATTCGTTCCATATCGAAACCCCGTTTTCGGTGAGATACGCGATATTGGTTTCCCCCTTGAGAAACCAAAGGAGCTCGTGGATGATACTTTTAATATGGACTTTCTTGGTGGTAATCAATGGAAACCCTTCGGATAAGTCAAACCGCAATTGCCCACCGAAAACACTTTTTGTACCCGTACCCGTACGGTCGGTTTTCAAAGTTCCAAAGTCGGAGACATGACTTAAAAAGCGTTCGTAGGTATCATTCATAGTGGTGGGTATGGGTAGGGAACACAAATTTAGTTTATCGACGAACAAGTTTAAACAACTAACTCCGCATTTCGCGTAAATTTTCTTTATTTTTGCCATCTCGAAACGAGTAAATATTATGGCAGAATTAATTACCATGCCCAAAATGAGCGACACGATGACCGAAGGCGTTATCGTGAAGTGGAATGTTAAAGTGGGCGATTCGGTTAAAAGTGGCGATATCATGGCGGAAGTCGAAACCGACAAAGCCACTATGGATATGGAAGTATATTCCAAAGGAATTGTATTGCACCTGATCGTCCAGGAAGGCGAAGCCGCTGCCGTCGATGGCCCCATCGCCGTAGTCGGTAAAGCAGGCGAAGATTTCCAATCTTTATTAAACAATTCCGCGGCGCCCGCTCCAGCAGCAGCGCCCGCAACCGCCGCTGAAAGTCCCCAATCGGTTGTGGTTGAAAACGCGGCACCGACCGTGGCCGCCGCCCCACAAGTTAGCACCACCGACGGTCGACTTAAAGCCAGTCCCCTCGCCCGCAAAATTGCCGAGGAAAAAGGCATCGACCTTTCCAACGTTCAAGGAACCGGCGAAAATGGCCGTATTGTAAAGCGCGATATCAATGAAGCAAAGCCCGCAACGGCTGTTGCAAGCACCGCAACCACCACAGCGGTATACGGACAAGAAAGTTTCACAGAAGTAAACGTTTCGCAAATGCGCAAAACCATTGCGGCACGTTTGGCAGAATCTAAATTCAGCGCACCCCATTTCTATTTAACCATAGAAATCAATATGTATAAAGCCACCGAAGCCCGCACACAAATGAATGCCATCAGCGATGTGAAAATATCTATGAACGACATCGTTGTGAAAGCATGCGCCGCCTCGCTTCGCAAACACCCCAATATCAATTCTAGCTGGTTGGGAACTAAAATACGGACCAACCACCACATCCACATCGGTGTAGCCATGGCCGTTGAAGACGGTCTTTTGGTGCCCGTAGTGCGATTTGCAGACCAAAAATCAATGGCTCAAATCAGCAAAGAAGTAAAAGAATACGGAGCCAAAGCCAAAGAAAAGAAATTACAGCCCCAAGATTGGGCAGGTAATACCTTTACCATTTCCAATTTAGGCATGTATGGCATCGACGAATTTACCGCCATCATTAATCCCCCTGATGCCTGTATTTTAGCCGTAGGTACCGTAAAAGATACCGTTGGCGTTGTTAACGGCGAAATCAAACCCGTTAAAACCATGAAAGTGACCCTAAGCTGCGATCACCGTGTGGTCGATGGTACCATGGGCGCTTCCTTCCTACAAACCCTGAAAAAGTTCCTCGAAGAACCGGTGACCTTGTTAGTATAACACCAAGGCCACCCAACGGTGGCCTTTTTTTTAGCTATGTCGAAAATAAAATTCAACCACGTTCAAGACCTCAGCGATGCCCGTTTTGCTGCCTCCGCTATGGCCGAATGGATCGGTTTTTCCATTGTAGGTCCCCATGCCATGAACGCCGATGCCATACAAGAAATCATTTCTTGGTGCAGCGGACCCAAGCTCATTTTAGAAGTAGGCGATGCCTCTATAGACAAAATCAATTCCTTCCTTGATGTTTTGCCCGTTAACGGAATCGAATGCAGCGCCGATCGAATTACCGAATTAAATAACGCCCTGCCCGATGTGGCCGAATGGATTGTCTTGGGCGATGGACCTAGTTCACACCCTACCCACAGCACGCAATGGCATCCGCAAAACCACATTACCGAAATCAACCTCAGTGCCGCCAATGTTGCCAGAATCTTAGGAAATAAACCCTATGGCTTTAGCCTCAATTGCGAAAAAGAAACCGAAATCGGTAAAAAAGACTTAAGCCTGTGGCACGATTTTTTTGAAGCCTTAGACCTGTATTAACCATGAAATACACCTTATATATAGCCCTGTTTTTCGCGCTCATTAGCGCTGCGTGCTCCAACGAAACTTCCAAGCCATTCACCGAAGTAGAAACCGTTGCACAAGATTCTATCGACGAAGCCAACCAAAACGACGCTTTCAACGAGCTCTTAGAGGACAGCACGTCCATCGACAGCACAAAACTATGAAAATAGCCGTTATTGGCGCCACCGGATTGGTAGGCACAAAAATGCTCCAAGTCCTCGCAGAACGGCAATTCCCTGTCTCTGAATTGATTCCGGTTGCCTCCGCAAATAGCGTGGGCAAAGAAATTTCCTTTCGGGGGAAGTCGTACACGGTTCAATCCCTATCGAACGCCGTTTTAGCCAAGCCCGATATTGCCCTGTTCTCCGCAGGAGGTAGTATTTCAAAAGAATGGGCCCCAAAGTTTGCCGAAAACGGCACCTATGTAATCGATAATTCAAGTGCCTGGCGCATGGATCCACTCGTTCCCTTAATCGTACCCGAAGTCAATCCCGAACACCTCGAACCACATCATTTTATCATTGCCAACCCCAACTGCTCCACCATACAAATGGTAATGGCCCTCAAGCCCTTGCACGATTTGTATCAACTCAACCGCGTTGTAGTTAGTACCTACCAATCCGTTACCGGAACCGGTCAAGCAGCTGTAACCCAACTCCTCGACGAGCGCGAAGGACGCGAAACTTCCCCCGTATATCCCCATAAAATAGATTTCAATGTATTGCCCCACATCGATGTTTTTTTAGAAAGCGGCTATACCAAAGAGGAGGAAAAAATGATGTTGGAAACAAAAAAAATATTGGGACTTCCCCAGTTGAAAATAACCGCCACTACCGTAAGGGTACCTACATTAGGTGGACATAGCGAAAGTATCAATGTTAGCTTCCATAAAGAACCCAATTTAATGGCTGTTAGACTTGCTTTGAGTAACTTTCCCGGCGTTGTAGTTCAAGACATTCCCGAAGAAAATATTTATCCCATGCCTATTTCAGCTCACGATAAAGATGCTGTTTTTGTAGGGCGCTTGCGATTGGATTTATCGATCGAAAACGGCCTCAATATGTGGGTGGTAGCCGATAATTTACGAAAAGGCGCCGCAACCAATGCGGTACAAATTGCAGAAAAATTGATAGAAATTGGCTGGGTCGCCTAACTTTTTCCGTTTTAATTTGTTTCCTCTTTTTGGAAAACGAGAAAATAGATACCGACCCCATCGATTCAGTTGAAGTCGATAAACGTCCTTTATTTTTAAAGGATGCACGATATCAAGGCGAATTGCACAATGCGCCCTATGCATTGTCCGTGACCTCCCCAAAAATCGAACCCATCGATAAACGCTTACTCAAGGCCAATGCCCATGAGGCCATGCAGCATCAGGCCGAACAGCAAATTCAAATGCTGAAAAAACAAGCTGAATTGCTCATGAAGCAAGCCAAAGCCATTGAACACCGCTTGGAGGTTTCTCACGCAATTTATCAAGCCGATATTAATTTTGAACCTGTTATAAATGGCATCTATCATGTGTACCAAAAAGACAATGGTACGCAGGTTTTAAGTATGGTAGCCCCTTACGAGTGGGGGTCCAAAATGCCCTTTCCCGAGTTTTTATATACCGTTCGACTTCTCGGAGATCGCACGTGGGATATCCTCTAGTAATCCCCTACCACTGCGAGAGTTTATCAATCGCAGCACGCACACTGCCCTCCTTTAACAATACCATCTGAGCCGTATCGTAATCCAATCCGGTTTCTTCCATAATCATACGGGTACCCCGATCAACGAGTTTATCGTTACTTAGCTGCATGTCCACCATTTTATTGCCTTTTACATGGCCCAAACGAATCATTACGGCCGTGCTAATCATATTTAAAGCGAGTTTAGTCGCTGTACCGGCTTTTAATCGGGTCGACCCAGTTAAAAATTCAGGTCCTGTAGGCAATTCTACCGGAAAATCTGCGATTTCAGCAATGGGGGAATTTTCATTACACACAATGCACCCGGTAGCAATCCCCGCCAATTTACACGCCTGTAGCGCACCCAATACATAAGGGGTTCGTCCGGAGGCCGCAATGCCAATTACCACATCCAAGGAACCTATTTGATGCGCTGTTAAATCTATATACCCTTGTTCAAGGTTGTCTTCGGCGTTTTCAACCGCTTTTCGGATGGCGGCATCGCCCCCAGCGATAATGCCTACAACGCGACCTTGTGCCACCCCAAAGGTAGGTGGACATTCAGAAGCATCCACGATGCCCAAACGCCCGCTGGTGCCGGCACCTAAATAAAAAAGCCGACCCCCGGATTGCATTTTGCTTACAATCGCATCGACCAAAGGCTCTATCGCGCTAATTTTTTGGCGCAAAAGGGCAGAAATTTTCTCATCCTCCTCGTTCATAGCTGATAAAATTTGAGTGGTAGACATCAATTCTAATCCGTCGTAATGCGAAGAGGCTTCGGTGTGCATGCAACAAAAATACTATTTCAACGATTACCTAGCACCGCTATCGCAAAATCAATCGTTACTTTGCATCCGATATTATGAACACCGAAGCAACCCTAAACCAAGAAATAAAGCACAAATGGCTACAAGTTGTGGCCTTTATAGAAGACAATTTCGAAAAGAAACCCGATTTAAATGCCATTCTATTTCTAATTGGCATTAGAGAATTGGGCGAATTACCGGAAAAAACATTCACCAAGGAAGAAAAAACACAACTCATGCATATTGCCAATTGCCGGGTATTAAGTTTTTCTGGGTACTACCAAAAAGCAGGCACGAATCAAAAAGGGTGGCCCGAATGGGAAAACATGAAACCATTGCCAAACCTGAATATATTTGAACAAGAAAACATACTGCGGCAGCACATCATCGAATATTTCGAAAGCGAAGAGATCTTTACTTTCAAATAAGGACTTGACTCTTATTCATAAGCCATGCCTACTTTTTTTTTAGTCAAAATTTGACTATCTTTGTGGAACTTTTCCATCAAGTATTAGTGAGGGGGCAAGCGAAAAGCAGTCCCCTTTTTTATTGCACATGAAAAAACTAGGCGAAAAACTCAAAGAACTCATCGACGCGGGCGCGGCGGAACACCAATTGTTTGTGGTGCATTATACCGTGAGCCCAACTGGACTATTCCGTTTTTATATGGATAGCGAAGTAGCCGTTTCGATGGGGGTATTAACCGAATTTACCCGTCATATATCGAGAACTATCGATGAAGGCGATTTCGGTGAACACCCCTTTACCTTTGAGATTTCCTCACCTGGGGCTACCGAACCACTGCGCGACGAACGTCAGTTTGCCAAGCATGTCGGTCGCAGTTTGAACATTCAAACGGAAGAACACACCTACAAAGGCGCGTTCACGGCTTTTGAAAATCGCATTCTCACGATTCAAAATGAGATTAAAGAAAAAGGAAAAAAGAAAATCAACTTGGAAGAAGTATTAATTCCCTTCGACCAAATTAAAGAAGCCACTATCATCTTAAGTTTTAAATAACATGAAAGCCAAAGTTAAAGACCTCGGAATCAATCTGGTAGATAGTTTCTCCGAGTTTAAGGAATTCAAAAACATCGACCGCGCCACCATGATGCGCGTGTTAGAAGACGTTTTTAGAAACATCCTAAAAAAGAAGTTTGGTCAAGAAGCCAATTTCGACATTATCATCAATACCGAAACCGGGGATATCGAAATGTATCACTTACGCCTCATCGTAGAAGAAGGTGAAGTAGAAGATCCCCATCTTCAAATTGAACTGCAAGAAGCCACCAAACTTGAACCCGATTACCAAGTGGGCGAAGATTGTATCCAAGAAATCAGTTTAGAAGATTTCGGTCGTAGAAACGTTCTTAATGCCCGTCAAGCTTTGATGAGTCGCATTATCGAACTTGAAAAAGACGAACTTTTCAGAAAATATACCGACAAACGCGGAGAACTTATCAATGGAGAGGTTTACAACGTTTGGAAACGCGAAATCATGATCTTAGACGACGATGGCAACGAGCTTTCGCTTCCAAAAGATCAAATGATTCCTCGGGATATGTACAAAAAAGGCGATAACATTCGCGCCGTTATTCATGCCGTAGAAATGGACAAAGGTTCTCCACGCATCGTATTGTCAAGAACCTCTCCAGAGTTTCTTGAGCGCTTGTTTGAGTTGGAAGTTCCCGAAATATTAGATGGATTAATCACCGTTAAAAAAATAGTGCGTGAACCAGGCGAACGCGCCAAAGTAGCTGTTGAAAGCTACGACGATCGCATCGACCCCGTTGGTGCTTGCGTAGGCGTTAAAGGCGCTCGTATTCATGGAATCGTGCGCGAATTGCGCAACGAAAACATTGACGTTATCAACTATACTACCAACGATGCTCTGTTCATACAAAGAGCCGTGCAACCAGCAGTTGTGAGCAAAATGGATATCGTAGGCAATACCGCCAACGTATTCCTTGAAAGCGACCAGGTATCATTAGCCATAGGCCGCAGCGGTCATAACATAAAATTGGCGAGCAAACTTACCGGTTACCAAATTGAAGTGTACCGCGTAAATGCTGTAGTGGAAGACGACGTGGATCTAGAAGAATTCTTAGACGAAATCGACGAATGGATTATCCAAGAGTTCAAACGAGTTGGTTTAGATACCGCCAAAGACGTACTGCGTACTTCGGTGGCCGATTTATTAACGCGTACCGATTTAGAAGAAGAAACCATTGCGCAAATACACCGTATCTTGCGTAAGGAATTCGAAGAAGAATAATACGAGGGAACTCGAAAACAGGCGTATTCTCAAGGCCTGTGGAGGGATTTTTACACAATCCCTCCAAATTCTTGGGATATCAAAAGGTTAATTTTAAATTTGAATTAAATTATGGCGGAATACCGTTTAGCAAAAGTAGCAAGTGAACTAAACCGAAGTTCGTCGGCAATAGCAGATTTCCTTAAAGAAAAAGGACATGAAGTTGACGCGCGACCAACCTCTAAAATCTCAGAGGATCAATATCAAGAATGCTTGAAGGAATTCTCTGCCGATAAGGCAATGAAACAAGAGGCGGATAAACTGAAAAGCCAAAAGCCTATCAGAACAGCTGCTCCCGCTCCCGTATATTCGGTTCCGTCAGAAACCCCAACACCCGAGCCTTTAAAACCAGCCCCGGTTGTCGAAATCGTTGCTGAAATTCCAGCTGAAGTTCCTAGCTACACCACCCCAAACACCGATAAGCCCGTTTCAAACTTTAAAGTAGTGGGTAAAATCGATTTGGATCCCAAAAAGAAAAAAAGCGAAGAAGCCCCGGCACCCCAAGCAGTGGTAGACATTCCCGAAATCAAACAAGAACCCATTGCCGTAGCGCCAACAATCGCACCTGAACCAAAAGTTGAGCCGATTGCCATCGTGGAAATAAAACCCGAACCGCTACCCGAACCCGTAATAGAAGTTAAACAAGGGCCTATAGCTCCCGAAGCTCCTCGCGTCGAGAAAAAGGAAAAGGGAAAGCCCCAAGCACAGAATAACAAGCCCAAACAAGTTCCTCCGGTTAATAACAATCAAAACCCAAAGGAACCCGAAGTGCAGGTTGAACCCGAATACCTAGAAACTAAAAAAGAAGTTTTATCCGGACCTAAGGTTTTAGGTAAAATAATTCTTCCTACTTCGAAAGAAGGAAACAGCTCCCTAGCGAAAGAAGCCCGCAAAGACATGCAGGAAATTCGCAAAAAACGCAAACGCAAAGAAACAGGCGTTGACGTTAAAGTAGCCGTTCAAGAAACAATCAACCGCGACAACCGAGCCAAACCTGCCGATACAACCGCTAATAAACCGAAAGGTCCTAAAGAAGCGGTTAATCCCACAGCGGTTAAAACCAATGTGAGAAACACCGTTAATCGGATGGGAAATGCAGGTCGTAGAAACAATAATAAAGGCAAAAAACGTTACGAAGACCGCGAAGAGCGCAACCGTCGTTTCGAAGAAGAACGCCGCCGTAAAGACGAAGAAAGCAAAATCTTAAAAGTAACCGAATTCCTTACCGCCAACGAATTGGCGACGTTGATGAACGTTACCGTTACCGCCGTAATATCAAAATGTTTCTCCCTTGGTATCATGGTTTCTATCAACCAACGTTTAGATGCCGAAACCATTCAATTGGTAGCCAGTGACTTTAACTATGAAGTGAATTTTGTGGATGCAGAATCCACCATTGAAGCTACCGACGATGAAGTAGACAACGTAGGAGATCTAAAACCACGTGCACCAATTGTTAC
>CAMBBZ010000055.1 GCA_945863965.1 Chitinophaga pinensis
AAATTTCTTGGGATGTGATTCTGTAATTTATAAAATCACGCTATATGATACCGCCTGCGGTTTAACGGTATTCATACCCAACGTCTTTTCTCCCAATAACAAAGGTCCCGAAATCAATAATACCTTTCAACCCTACATAGAAAACCACAAAGACTTCAAAATGATAATTTTGAACCGCTGGGGTGAAAAACTATTTGAAACCACCAATATTAACAAAGGTTGGAACGGCACATTCCTTAACGAACCCTGCCAAGATGGGGTGTATGTGTATCATATCACGGTAACCTCAAAAAACAACAAGTCCTACTCCTACAGCGGTACCGTAAGCCTCTTCAGATAGCCCAAACCATCACAAAATCATTCATAAAATATCCCTCCCCGATATCAAAATCGGCCACCCGCTCAATCACAAATCCCCTCTTGAAATAAAAATTTATCGCCTTATAATTTTGCCTGTTAACCTGTAATCGCATCGACTTAATCTCGTGGTTTTGAATCAATTCTTCTAGCAAAAAGCGCCCCATTCCCCGCCTTTGTTCCGTGGTTTCCACATATAATTTATTTAAAAACCAAGATCCATCCGCTTCCTTTTTGATAGAAGTAAAACCCAAGGGCTGCGGGCCTTCGAACAATAAATAAAATACATCACCCGATGCCACTTGCTGCTCTAACGCATCCAAAAGATAAAAGCGCCCCAACATATAATTGACCTGCTCTTGACCGATGATCGATACGTAATGGTCGTTCCATATATTTACCGCCAATTCTTGGACCACTTGCAGTTCTAATAAATTTTCAATCTTCGTTACACGCATATACTCGCGCAAATATCCCATTTTTGTACCAATAATGTCGCTCAAAGCCCAAGATCTCAGCACCGGATACACCCAAGGCAACGCTAAGCGCATTTTACACCAACACATTTCATTTGAAGCCGTGCCCGGCGACATTATTTTACTTGCAGGACCTAACGGCGTGGGCAAATCGGTATTCCTTAAAACCTTAATGGGAATTGTACCCGCTTTTGGCGGACATATTAACTGCCTTAATATCAATTTACAAACGTGTAAAGCCACAGAACGACAACCCCTAATTTCTTTAATGTTGGCAACCCCACCCAATATTGAACTCATGTCGCCCTTAGAAATTGTGCTTACCGCAAGTCCCAAAACCCATTTTTTTCGTTCATTTTCCTCGGAGGAAAAAGAAAAAGCCCGCCTTGAACTCCATTTTTGTGGCGTTGCCCACCTCGCCGACGCGGCATTTAGCCACCTTAGCGATGGCGAAAAACAGAAAATAATGCTAGCCCGGTGTTTGTTTCAAAATACGAAGGTCATTCTATTAGATGAGCCTACTGCCTTTTTAGACTATCCGTCTAAAATTGATTTTTGGACACGCCTACAAGAAAGAGCCGCCCAAAACAACACCCTTTTTATCGTATGCACCCACGATTTACACATCGCCCAAGATCGTGTAAACAAAGTATGGCTGATGAATAAAAACGAATTCACTGTATTTGAAAATCCAAACGATTTTCAAATTGATTTTGTTAAAGGATAAAACATGTCGGGGAAAAAACGCCGCCCTTTCGAATTACAGCATTTTACGATTACGCAAGAAAAGGTGAGTCTGCCAGTTACTACCGATGCATGCATTTTCGGTGCCCTTACCGAATTTCAAAATCCCAAAAACATACTCGATGTGGGCTGTGGCAGCGGTATTTTGATGTTCTTAATGCACCAAAAATATCCGAATGCTCACATTTTAGGATTGGAAAAGCACCCCGAATCGGTACAAACCGTCCAAGAAAATATCGAACTCAATAAAACGGCCCCCTCGATGTCGGTGCAAGAAGTCGATTGGTGGGATTTCAACCCTGAAAATCAGGTGGATGCGCTCATTTGCAATCCGCCCTTTTTTAGTAATCATCTGCCTTCCCAAGAATCAAGCAAACGAAATGCCCGGCATACCGACAACTATGAGTTATGGCAACTACTCGTACATATGAGTCACTGGCTCGCCCCCGGGGGGACAATTTCAATGTTGATTCCCTACGATATACGCACCCAAATGGAGGAATTAGGGGCCCATACACAATCACTTTATTTAAAACAATCTCAGAGTATCCAAGCCTTTAAAGATTCCAAACCTCACCTTTCCGTGGTGCATTTTCAGAAAAAGATTTGCGATTATCGCACCCTTGACCCGCTCATTGTTTACGACAAGCCCCAGCAGTTCACGGAAGAAAGCAAACGTTTATTACAGGCGTTTTTACAAGAACGGGCGCTAAAGTAAATTCATTCGGAGCCCCATCGAATACACCTCAATAAGCAGGATTTGGTATTTAGTGCCTATATTTGAAGTACGGCAATGAGTTTATTAAAGTACGCTATAGAGAAATCGTTTTTTGGAGTTTGTACCCAACTTGGTGACGCCATGAATATTTCTACCCGAAGCGTGCGACTTTCATTCATTTATGCAAGTTTTTTCACCTTGGGCTCACCGATAATTTTTTATTTCGTGGCCGCCTTTTGGTTGAATGTAAAAAAATATTCTCAAGAACGCCGCACCCGCATTTGGGACCTGTAATCCTAAAAATTACTGCTCACCGTAAATCGAACTCCGCTGAACGCGGGTTCTACCCTACAAATTCCGCCTGAACAATTCACTCCTTCTTGCTGCTTGAGGTACGATAACGTATAAAAACTGTTATTTTTATTGTAACTCACAAAAACGATTGGATAATGTAAAACGGCATTTTCAATATTCATACGCTCATACCTATGGGGTTCTATGTTTACCATATCACCCACACTCATAGACCATTCTTTACTAAAATAATATTCGATCATCAAGTTGGCAAAACTTCCTTGGTCCCGATCGGTTTTTAAATATTGCGCCTCTATCCGTAAACTTTTGTCTTTACCTACCTTATGCAACCATTCCATGTAGGGCGTTAACGTTTCCACATTCTCGTACTCCGGTTCCTGTTCGTAAACGGCTTGGTTATAAAACACGCGCTGCATTCCCAATTTCAACTTGTCTTTACCTATGTTCTGTAAAATCTCCAGATTGTACTCTTGAAAAAGCTTTTGCGCCTTCATTTGTTGTGAATTGGGATTCAATACACCGTTATGCGCTAAGGACTGCACATAGCTTGTATTAAAAGAAATTCGCGTGTCTTTATTTATATTAGAGGTAAACTCCCCTTGTATCCCATTTTCCCCCAATTCTTGAGCAGGCGCGTTATATCGTGCCATCAATCGATAGGAGTTTTGCTTGGTTAACGAAGGCAGGTAACTGATTAATCCATTCAATAAGTTTTCTCTTGGGGAAGTCCGGAACGTAAAGTGATCTGCGTGTCGAACCTGCACGTTTAAGCCTACCGAAACTGTATTCTTAACTATTTTTCCGTTAGGAAGAACCCGCTTTCCAAACGAAAACCTATCGCCCCAGCCCATACTGCCACTCAATACATTTCCCCCTTTTAGAATTAATTGGTTATCGATATTACGAATTGCTTCTGGCGTTTTAAAATTGGCTTCTCCCCCAATATTGAAGTTGCCCAAATTATAGCTAAAATAGCCATTGAAACCGTAAACATTGTACTTGGGGAAAAACTGATTTTCGCGCTCATATCCATTAATAATGGCTACCAATTCGTTCATCGTAGCCCTATCAATATTGCGATTTACTGCCGAAGCACCTAAATTCAAATTTCCATATTTGGCTTCAGAACCCAAGCCCAAACTGCCATCAATATTGATGCCGCTAAGTACTTGCGGGGTATATCCAAATCGGGTATCGCTATTTTTGTTACCCTTTTGATTGCCGGAGAATGCCTTAATACGCCAATTTTCGTTTATGTCGTAAATTAATCGCACCCCTTGAATCGAATAATCAATACCCAATTGCGTTTGTTCGTAGGCACGAAATAAAGTTCCCGATCCAAATTGATCGTAAAACGATCCCACCGTAATATTTAAATTATTCAATTGCTTACTCGCCTGCCAAAATCCGATACCATGGTCGGTATACGCATCTTGCGGATCGAGTAAAGGCGAATTATTGAACCCGTCAAAACGCATTATAAAATTATACCCGTTTCGGCGGTACTGCATAAACAACCACGCATCCACACTCGCCGTATTTTCTTGATAAACCCGCGTATTAGCCCCTATCCGATCATCGCGCAAATATTTTTGGTAATTGAGCAGTAAATTCCCACTGAACTCCCCCTTGTCGGCATTCTGATTTTGTGCCTGTAGCGTTCCTAAAAACAAGCAACACCCGATAACAATAAAAATGCGCTGTAACATAAATGACTGCAAATAAACAAAAAACCTTTCACAGCACCCGCTGCTTTTTATGAAAGTTCCACCAAAAACCAAGTTATGCCGTATTTTTGTTCCGCAATGAATACCGCTACCGTCGAGGGCGTTCAAACCCGAAAATTATATATCGAAAGTTATGGCTGTGCCATGAATTTCTCAGATTCTGAAATAATCGCCAGTATCATGGGCGAACACGGCTTTGTTCAAGCACAAGATGAGTACGAGGCCGATGTCATTTTTTTAAATACCTGTGCCATCCGTGATAATGCCGAACAACGCATTCGCGAACGACTCAAACGATTGCGATCCAATAAACGCAAAAATTCAGACTTGATAATAGGCGTTTTGGGCTGTATGGCCGAAAGGCTTAAAGACAAACTCCTAGAAGAAGAAAAACTCGTGGATGTAGTGGCCGGACCCGATAGCTACCGCGACCTGCCTAAATTGGTCGCAGAAGTAACCGACGGAGCACGCGCCATTAATGTGCTACTATCTCGCGAAGAAACCTACGGAGATCTCAATCCTGTACGACTCAATTCTAATGGCATTACGGCTTTCGTAAGTATCATGCGGGGTTGCGATAATATGTGTAGTTTTTGCGTTGTGCCTTTCACCCGAGGCCGCGAACGCAGCCGAGATCCTCAAAGTATCGTTCGAGAAGTTATCGATTTGCGAGACCAAGATTTTAAGGAAGTTATCCTACTCGGACAAAATGTAAATAGCTATTTATGGTTCGGTGGGGGTCCCAAAAAAGAATACAAAAAATTAACGCCTTTAGAACAAGAAACATCGGTAGATTTTGCCAATCTGCTTGAAATGGTTGCGCTGGCGGCTCCTAAAATGCGCATTCGGTACAGTACCAGTCACCCCCGTGATATTACCGAAAATGTGGTTTTAACCATGGCCAAATACCCCAATATTTGCAATTACATTCACTTGCCCGCCCAAAGCGGAAACAGCCGCGTTCTCGATGCCATGAGTCGCAACTATACCCGAGAATGGTACCTGAGTAAAATTACCATGATCCGCGATATCATTCCCAATTGTGGAATCTCTTGCGATATCATTGCCGGCTTTTGCACTGAGACTGAAGAAGAACATACCGATACCCTAACCCTTATTGAAGAGGCCCAGTTCGACTTCAGCTATATGTATATGTATTCGGAAAGACCCGGAACGCCTGCGGCTAAAAAATTTACCGATGACATTCCAGAAGACCTGAAAAAACGCCGCCTGCAAGACATTATACGCGTTCAAAATGAAGTAAGCAAAACAAAAAACAACAACCGTATCGGTCAGGTATACAGTGTTCTTATAGAAGGAGATAGCAAAAAAAGCCCCAACGATTGGGTAGGAAGAAGCGACGAAAATGTCGTAGTCGTTTTTCCAAAAGAACAATTTGAGAAAGGCATGTACGTGGATGTGCAAATCGAAAGAGCCACCACCACCACGCTAATAGGAAAAGGCCTAAACGAAAGCATCCCTTTTTAATCACTTCTATCACGGCTTATATAAATAAAGTAAGCCTATTATTTCAACCCGTAAAGGTTTGGACAAAAAAGAGCCGAAATACAATTCGGCTCTTTTTTGTTTATTTCGCTTTCTGCGGATACTTTTTACGAAGTTGATCCCGATAGACCCGATATTTACGATAGGCCTCTTGCGACATAGACTGCTTGATGCGTATGTATTTTTCCTTTTTTGCTACTTCAATATCGGCCTTGCGAATCTCGGTTTGATGGGGAAAATCATGCCGCGCCTTATATTTTTTCTGCTCATACTCCAACTCTGCTTGGTACAATTCTTCGAAATCTTTTGGACTCACAAAATGTCTTTTCCCGAATTTTATTACCTTAGCAGCCGCTTCTTTTTCCGGCGCTTGTAAGCTATTCAAGTGCGAAAACATCGCATTTGAAATTTCAGTCTGAGGCTTGCGCTCCCAAAAGGTAAGTAAGAGTTTTAAGTTGTTGAAAAGTCGCATATTGAATTATGTACTATTTGTATACTAAATAGAACGGTACAAATGTACCCACAAAACAAATGGACTACAATACTAAAAAAGATTAATCATATCCCAATTTATAACCTTCGAGATACTTATCTATACCTCGGGGCAATATTTTCAAGCATGTCAGCGGTCATACGAGCCAAATCATAATCGGGCTTCCAACCCCAATGCGTCCGAGCCAAACTATCATCAATTACTGCGGGCCAAGAGTCTGCAATAGCCTGTCGAGAATCGGGTGCGTATAAAATGTTAAAGTCAGGAATATGCCGTTTTATGCTATCTGCAATCTCTTCAGGAGCAAAACTCATTCCTGCCAGATTATAACTCATGCGCATTTTGATATTCTCCGCGGGTGTATGCATTACATCCAAAGTGGCTTTCAACGCATCGGGCATGTACAACATGGGCAAGGTGGTTCCTTCTTTTAGGAAACACGTATGTTGCTTGTCTTTTAATGCATCGTGATAAATAGCCACCGCATAGTCGGTTGTTCCCCCGCCTGGATCGCTCTTATGGCCGATTAAACCGGGATAACGCAAGCTGCGCGTGTCCACTCCATATCGCTTGTAATAGTATTGAATATAAAGTTCACCCGCGTATTTACTAATCCCATAAACCGTTGTAGGATCCATCGGACCGTATTGGGGCGTTTCGAAACGAGGCGTATTAGGACCAAAGGCGGCGATAGAACTAGGCCAATACACCCGACCTATAGAAGATCCTGGTTCTTTGGCCGCATCCAAAACATGAAACAACCCTTGCATATTCAGCTTCCAAGCAAACTCAGGCTGCTGTTCCGCTGTGGCGCTTAGCAAAGCCGCCAAATGATACACCTGAGTAGGTTGGTACTTCTGTAAAATACCTTTCCACGCCTGTGCATCGAGTATGTCTAACAATTCGAAAGGACCCGACTCAAAAACTTCCCCAGCTGCCTTGCGAATATCCGAAGCGATAACCTGGTCGATACCGTAAATTTCGCGCAACGCCTCCACCAATTCTGTTCCCAACTGACCGCAGGACCCAATAACCAATATCGTTTCTTTCTTCATTTTCTACTGCAAAATATGGGTATAAACCGCTAATTTCAAAACATTCTCTTAGGAATACGCATTCTAATTAAAAAGTTTTGAATTCTTGCCCATTCAATTCATGAGTAAATAATGGTATTCTGGCATCATCGGCATTCGCAAACAAGCTTTTTTTAACCACAACCACCACCACATTATTCTAAACGTAATCGATACCCTGAACAGAATTTCCAGCCCAGACACCCCAATTTCTGAGGGAATATACGTGGTGGAAACAATTGAAAATGTGTACGTTAAAAGAAATTTAAACTTTTTTTAAAAATCTTTTGGGGGATGCCCCACTTTTTGGTGTCATAGTAGTTGTTAACCCCTCAAAGGATGAAAGAACAACTCGAATCAAACGTAATCACCAAATACGCCGCCGGCTTAATGGAACACGACGAACAAACCCAAGTAGAAAAATGGCTACAAGACAATCCCCAGTTTTCTCAGACCGTCGCCTTTATTCAACAACAAGTTCAAGCCATGTCGCTTGAATTCAGTTCCGCCAATCACGCTAAATAAGTACGTTATGAAAACCCACAATCCCGAACCGAGGCCCCAAGATGAATTTTCTGATATCTGGGACCTTGCTAAGAAATATACCCCAAGTGAATCCGCTCAAAACGACCTTGCTTGGCAGAAATTTGAAGCCACGCTCAAACAAGAAAAAAAGATTTTAAAACCCGCTACGCTAAGCATCGCCTACCGCCGCATTTTAAGTTATGCCGCTGTTATTGCCTTGCTTGTGCTCTCCGGCTACATGTATTTCCAACCCGAAACCACCGCACAAATTGCCCAAACTACCGAAACTACCACCTCTAAACAAGCGAGGGAAATCACCTTGCCTGATGGTAGTACCGCCATGTTAGCCGCCAATAGCGAAATCACCTACCGCTTTTCAGAATCACAACGCCAAATTGAACTAAAAGGCCATGCCCGTTTTGAAGTAGCCCGTAACGAGAAAGCCCCCTTTACCGTTCAAACGCCGACTACTCAAATTACCGTTTTAGGTACTGGCTTCGACGTTCACGCATATCCCAATTCTCCCGTTAAAGTATTTGTAAATCACGGTAAGGTAAAAGTAGAAAATGCCAAACAAGAAATAATTCTGACTAAAAATCAAGGCGTCTTATCTAGTGAAAATGAACTCACTAGCTGGAATCAAAACCAAAACCCTTTGATCGTTAATAGCGAGTACCTTAAATTCGACAATGCACCGCTTGCCTTTGTTTTAGAAACGCTTAAATACAGCAACGATATGCAATTTACGGTATCGCAAAGCAACCTAAATCAACCCCACTTTACTGGCACCCTTACGTTTAAACAAAATGCCGATCAAATTGCCGCACTGCTAAGCGCCGCCCTGAATATCGAAATCAAACCCATAAAATAGTCATAAGCCCTGCATAAAATGCGGGGCTTTCTTTTTTTGACTAAATTTGTTTGTTATGGGATTTATAAAATATGCCGTTTTAGGGCTGGTAATAGGCATTTATGCCCATACCATTCATGCCCAAACAGGCTATTTTGAGCCCAACATCGGTCAAATTGACCTAACCGAGGACAACAACCAAAACCCACCTATTGCTGTTTTTCACCACCCTTTAGGACAAGTCTATGTATGTGAGGATCGTCTTCGTATCAAACTAATAAATACCCGCGATAAGCCCCTCATTCACCAATCCTTTCATTATAAAAATACCGATTCCGCTTTCACCATCCGATATCAAGTTTTTGATATTATTTTCGATCAAAGCCAATCCCCTTCAAAAATTTTATTTGAAAATCCAGCGCCCTATTACCTCAATTATTACTTAGGCAACGATCCCAAATCCTGGAAAACCAACGTATATCCCAGCCAAAGTATCACACTTAAAAACATTTATCCCAATACCGATCTTCGCATTTACACCCAAAATGAAGGGGTTGAATTCGATTGGATTTTGCGACCCGGTGCCAATGCTGAAAACATCAAATTGCAATTTTCAGGACAGCAAAAACTGCTAGTCTCTAAAAACAAAGTGCTATTAAAAGGAGAACACGCCCCTTGCACCCTTTCTAGCCCCAAAGCCTATCGCACGCGTAGAGGCGAAAAACATCCCCAAAAAACCATTGCCTGTCACTATTCAAAAACAGGAAAAAACAGCGTTACGCTTCAATTAGGGAACCGCGACACTAACGATACTATTGTAATCGATCCGGTGCTGGTTTTTAGTACCTACAGCGGATCAACAGCCGATAATTTTGGCTTTACCGCTACCTACGACAACCAAGGCTCTTTGTACGCCGGAGGCATTGTTGATGCCTCAAGCCGAGCTTACCCCGTTACCACAGGGGCCTTTCAAACTACCTATGGAGGCAGTAATAATAGAGCCGAACCCGTTTTTCTACCCTGCGATATTAGCATCAGTAAATACAGTCCCAATGGCAATTCCTTGATATATGCCACTTATCTAGGGGGAAGCAATAACGAATATCCCCATAGTTTAGCGACCGATTTACAAGGCAATTTATTGTTACTCGGGAGCACCGTTTCGACCAATTATCCCACCCACCGCGATTCAGCCATCCAAAAAACCATTGCAGGCGGTTACGATATTGTATTAACCAAATTCACCCCCGACGGTAAATCGCTTTTAGGCAGCACCTATTTGGGAGGCGCTTTCAACGACGGCTTTCAAACCGATAACGGCGGCCGCCAATCGGAACTTGTTTTTAATTATGCCGATAACTACCGAGGCGACATTACCACCGATGCAGCCGGCAATGTCTATGTTGCCACCTGCACCCAATCTGACAATATCAATATCCCAACCACCGCCTATCAACAAAATATCGGAGGTGCCACCGATGCGCTCATTTTTTCTACCTCTCCCAACTTTTCTAAAATCCGCTGGATGTCCTATTATGGAGGTACCAACGACGATGCTGCCTACTCTTGCAGACTCGATGAAAACGGTTCCGTTTTTATAGGTGGAGGTACCGCTAGCGATAATTTCCCCATAGAAGGGCCCAAACCCTATTCCAATACGTACAAACAAGCCATCGATGGCTTTATTATGAAACTTAATACCCAAAATGGCGCCTATACCGCCGGTACCTTTTGGGGAAATTGGGGCATCCCCCCAGAAACTGTTGCCTACGATCAAATTTATTTCGTCGATATTGATCCCGATGGCAATGTGTATTTCACCGGACAAACCACGGGGGAGATAACCCGAAGTCCTAACTGCTACGGACAAGATAATGCCGGTCAAATGATCGGTAGGTTCAATAACAATCTCGATTCCCTACAATTTATCACCACATTTGGCAATAGCAATCGCGGAAATCCCGACCTAAGTCCAACTGCCTTCATGGTCGATGATTGCTATAATATCTATTTCAGCGGTTGGGGATCAATAATAGGCGTGGGCAATGAAGGCACCACGGTTGATTTAGAAATCACCCCCGATGCCCATCAAAAAACCACCGACGGAAATGATTTCTATCTTCTAGCCCTATCGCGTAATGCCGAGAAAATTCTATACGCCTCTTATTTTGGGGGAGATCAAAGCGAAGACCATGTAGATGGCGGAACGAGCCGATTTGATAAACGCGGAATTGTTTATCAATCCGTTTGCGCCTCCTGTCCAAATCAGCCGCCAGGCCTAAACGATTTTCCTACCACCCCCAATGCCGCCTTCTCCTCCAATGTGTCTATTCGATGCAGCAACGCCAGTTTCAAATTGGATTTCCGTTTAGGATATTCGGTAGATGCCGAATTTTTGACCACCCAAACACGGTGCTTGCTTCAAAATAGCACCTTCCAGCCCCTTAATCGGTATAACGCGCAATATTTTTGGGATTTTGGAGATGGCGATACCAGCCAACAATTCAATCCCACCCATACCTATAAAGATACCGGCACCTACACCGTAGAGCTGCGGGTTGTTGATACCCAAAGCTGCAATCTTTTTGCCTCGCGGACCCAAATTATTCGGGTGATTTTGGCCCCTAAAGCGTCTCTAGCATTCGTTACCAATCCCTGCGTAGAAGAAATCCTCTTTCAAGCTAACGGCGTAAATTTCGATAGCATCACTTGGGAATTCGGCGACGGCTCTGCCCCAAAAAACAATGAAAATCCAATTGCGCATACTTTCCCAAAAGGCAATTTTACAACAACGGCCATATTTAGCAATTCCCTCACGGGGTGCATTGATACGGTAAAATTGAATATCAGCGACACCTCCGATACCGCACCCGATTTGAATTTATCCAATACGTTTACCCCTGATAACGACGGCTTCAACGATTGTTTTAGGGTGTACGGATTCTCCGATATCTGCGAAAAAGGCGAAATACGCATATACAACCGTTGGGGCGTTAGGGTCTTTCAATCCGATCGGCTGGGCAGTTTCTGTTGGAACGGCCAAGTTGACAATCAAGGAGAGTACCTACCCTCAGGCACCTACTTCTATATCATCGATATTATAGAAAGCCAAAATTCAAAGCTTCCCAAAAAAATAAATGGCACAGTGCAACTGATTAGAAATC
>CAMBBZ010000056.1 GCA_945863965.1 Chitinophaga pinensis
CGTGCCGTATTGGTAAAGTCGTTTGCCCGTATCCACGAAACCAACCTTAAAAAACAAGGTATGTTGGCCTTGACGTTTGTTAATAAAAACGATTACGATACCATTCTCGAAGACGATCAAATCGATATTTTAGGACTTACCGATTTCAGCCCTGAAACCCCTTTGGTAATGGTACTCAATCACGCCGATGGAACCCGCGACGAAATCCGCGTGAACCACAGCTACAATGAGCAACAAATCGAGTGGTTCAAAGCAGGTGGCGCCTTAAATATCATCCGCCGCAATGCTTAAATAATTCGGAGTTTAATTCCCCATAAACAAAAAGGGCTGTGAAATTTCACGGCCCTTTTTGTTTTTATTTTGGGGAAATTGGTCTCATACTTTTTGGTAAGGCCACTAAAAATTAGGCAAGCAAAACGCAGAATATCAGCAGACCCTTACTGACCGAATAAACGCACGGCTTCAGAAACGTAGGTTCGCACACAGGTAAAAATTAAATTATCATTTTCCACCCGCTTGATGTGCTTACCGGTGCGAACTACCACCATATTTTTAGAGGGAATTATGCAAATATACTGACCGTGTAAGCCTTGGAAATAATAGAACGGCGTTGGCGTTTCTTGACTAATCCAAAACGAATGGCCGTAGCGCGCATCTTTATAAGGTCGCGTGGCCTGGGATAAAAAGGCAGAATCAATGTGTGCGCGACCCCATCGACCTTGGTTCAACATCCAAAGTCCCAAGCGGCCAAAATCACGACTTACCGCATTCAAACAGCAAAATCCGAGTTCATTGCCATTCGCATGATCTAGGGACCAAAATGCGTTGGCCTCCATTCCCAGAGGTT
Source organism: Chitinophaga pinensis (assembly GCA_945863965.1). GTDB lineage: Bacteria > Bacteroidota > Bacteroidia > NS11-12g > UBA955 > VMCP01. Next base: position 848 of record CAMBBZ010000056.1, read on the forward strand.
CCCAGATATGTTCGCTGGCAAAATCACTAATAAAGGCATAGGATTTTAAAGGTGCTTGTTTTTCTGCGGCTGTATTTTTGGGAGAACTGTTGGTCGACACCAATTGGGCAGATTGGGTATTGAGCCCCTTTCCCGCGTGCAATGCCTTCAACTTTAGGGTAGGCGTTCGGAGGGCTTCCCTCAGAACAAACGTAAGCAGTTGGGTGCTCCCGCTTTGGTATTTAAACGTAACTCCGGGTTCATTTGTAATTTCGAGGTTGCGCATTACGCTCTCGATATCATCGGTGTAATAGGCTTCTGCGGTGACGCTAAACGGCGATACGTAATTCTCATTCCAATCGAGCCCAGACGTCATGGTCGATAAATGTCGGAGGGTTACGCGATCGGCAAAGGCTCCTTTTAGCCAGGGTAAATACACACGCACCGGATCGTCCCAAGAATGAATATATCCCAATTCGATGGCTTTTTGAATCATCAAAGTGCTCAGCGTTTTGGCCATTGAAAAGGAGTTCAGGTGGTGGGTATCCGTGAAGCCGTTCAGGTAAGATTCGTGTACCAGGGTATCGTTGCGAAAAACGAGATACGAACCCGACTCGGTTTCATTGAGCATGTTTTGTAATGTGTCACTTAAGGCGACGGAATTGCCCTTTACCTTAGGCAAAGAGGTGATTTTAGAGCCATTTGGAATAATACGTGTATCAAAGTCGACCCAATCGGTAAAGTGGGCCGAAGTAGTACCTTGAAGGTAGGTAAGTCGTATGCCTTTAATTAAATAACGATACGGAGAAATGTATACCAAAACCCCTAAAATCAACACGAAGAGTAGCCACAAAAACGGCTTAAACACTTTTTTCATACAACGCAAATTACATATAATTATTCCATATTTAAATTTTGCTACGCGCTTTTAGTGATACTCTTTTGACAAAATAAGGTAGATTGATGCTGTATATTTGTAGCTATGCGTAAGCGTTCATTTTATTCACTCTTATTTTCATTTTTCAGCCTTTCCTTAGTCGGTTTGGCGCTGTTTCAAGGAGGAAAATCCTTGGATAATCAAGAACCACGTTCGGTAAAAGGTCAGCATCCAGGATATTTTGAGCAATGGAAACTAGAAAAACAAAACAAAGAGGGATTCATTCCCAAGTGGATGCGGTCTAAATGGCAGCAGTGGGATCGCCGCAACCAGTCGGTTAATAAACGTTCTCAATTTCCCATATTTGATACTATTATCGAAGTAGGGCCTGTTTCCGTTGGCGGGCGTACCCGTGGATTGTGGATTGATCCCGAGAACGACAACCACCTATTGGCTGCTGGTATTTCGGGTGGCGTATGGCGCACCATCAACAAAGGCAGCTCTTGGGATCCGGTAAACGAACACGAAACCTCGATGATGCCCTCTTGCATTACCTCGAACCCCTTTAACCACGATATCATTTACTATGGCACCGGCGAAAGTCGCGCCAATAGCGCTGATGTTAGCGGAAACGGTGTCTTTAAATCAACCAACCGCGGAGGGTCTTTTACCCAATTACCTTCAACTGAAGGATTGGCGGGTATGGATGAAATTTGGGATGTTGCGCACAGCTTAAACGATTCCAACACCCTGTTTGTGGGCACCAATTCACAAGGACTGTACCGCAGCCGAGATGCAGGTGCCACTTGGGCAAAGGCGTATAACGGCGGCAACCGACAGATTAACGATATACTTGTTCTCCCCAATAATAGAATCCTTATCAGTATGCATTCCAATGGGGTATTGGCCTCTGATTCCAACGGAAATAGTAATTCTTGGACCACGTTAACCTTCCCGAATAAACCCGCTAGTTTCAGACGCATTCAATTGGCCAATTGTGCCGCATTCCCCAATGTCGTTTACGCGCTTTTCGAAGGTTTCGGCTTTAGCGATCCTCCAGTAGCTTTTTATAAAAGCAGCAACGGTGGCAGAACTTGGACCCAACGCACCACCCCAACGGCTATTGGATCCGGTTATCAGCGTTATTGTGTGTTATTGGGAAGCAGTCCGCACGACAGCAATCAAGTGGTAGCAGGTGGTGTTAATTCCGCATTTTCAACGAATGGGGGTAATTCTTGGACCCGTATCAACGGAACGCACTCCGATCACCATTCCTTTGCTGGTTTTACCAAGACCAAAAACGAATACGCCATCGGAAGCGATGGAGGTGTCTATTTCTTACGCTGGGGAAGCGCCAATGTGATCAAAGATGCCAATTATGGATACCGTGTAACCCAATTTTATGCGGGTGGACCTGGCTATTCCGGTTTCGAATGTATCGGGGGAACCCAAGATAACGGAACCCATGTGGGTTTAAAACCTTTTGTTTCTGAATTTATTTTTGGGGGCGATGGCGCCTATGCTCACATCGGTCAACAAGACGGCGACGTGGCTTATTTGTCGACCCAAAACGAAGGAATACGTCGCGTGGATAATTTCAAATCGGGTCCGCAGCAATTCCAATACATCGCAGATCCTGTCTTTGAAACAGAAGGTGTTAGTTTTATCAATGCGTACAACATGAACGAAGAAGACCAATACATGCTGTTTTATCGCACCAACCGAGGCATACACCGGTCGGTCGATGGCGGAGATAACTGGCAGCGGGTAAATACCACCACACGTTCGGGCCTTAAAGCCATAGGAATTAGCCACGACGTAAATCCGGTTATGTATTTTGGGGGAAGCGCGGCACAGCTTTACAAACTCGAAAATGCGGCTACGGCAGTCGGCACCGATGTTAACTACAACCTCAGTGTTCCCGGTGCTATTACGAATGATTTCCTAAATTTTATTGAAGTTAATCCAAAAAATAAATATCAAATTTTTTGCGCTTTTAGCAATTATAGCGACACCTCACGAATCTGGAAAGTGAGCGATTTGGATACAGACAAACCCAAATGGGAAGACATCTCAGCCAATCTGCCTAAGGGTTTACCCGTAAATAGCGTGGCAGTTGATCCCCGCAGTCCAGAACACTTCATTTTCGCAGGTACCGATTACGGCTTATACTATACCCTTGATGGAGGTATCAATTGGCATAAAGAATACACTATTCCTAATGTAGCGGTTCATGAAATTAAAATTCGTAATTCCGATCGCACCCTATTTGCGTTCACCCATGGCCGGGGTATTTGGTACCTCAAACTAAAGGATGTTCAAACTTCAGTTAAAAAGGCACCCTCGTTTACTGCTAAAATCAGTCCAAATCCCGTAACCAATTTCCTAAAAATCGAAAGCAGTAGTCCTGTGGCGCAGATTGCTATTTATAATATTCAAGGCAAATTGGTTCAAACAGAATCGGGCCAAGAGCAAACACAGGTGCGTATGAATCTAGAAGCGCTACCTAAAGGCATTTATTTTGTAAAAATAAATTCAGCAGGAACCGTAAACACCCAACGCATCATAAAACAATAAATATGAACGCAACAGACGTAAAGTCCCAGCTTGAGATACTAAAAAAGCAACTCAATAAAATTTCCAAAGAACTCAAAGAAGTTTCTGATGAAATGATTGACGGCGGTTTCTCTGAGGTTCCCATTTTTGTGGCACATCAAGAGAATGCCCAAATCGGAGAACTATTATTCGACCGGACCGAATTTGGATTCGCTTACAGCATTAATGCCAGTACGTTAGAGCGATTGATCGAGTTAAATATTATCCAAAACGATAAAATTGACGACTTTAAAAAGGCCGTGGGCGATCCCCGCAAACAGTATTGCGTATTATGGTTGTCTGGACCTCTATCGAACTTTATATTTATGCCTTTTAAGGTAGCCAAATGAGCTTGCCCCGCATTGATATCGTAGTATTAAATTACAATACCCGCGACATTCTAGCCAAGTGCTTGCCTATGGTAATGCGGCATTCTCAGCACGAAAATGTTCGCATAATCGTAGCCGATAACGCCTCTACCGATGATTCCGTGAGCTTTGTAAAAGCGACCTATGGCGATTCGATTGAGGTAATATCACTCGATCAAAATTATGGGTTTGCCGGTGGCTACAATAAGGCGCTGGCTCACTGCGATGCCGAATATTTCGTATTACTGAATTCCGATGCCGAACCTGGAAATCCAGAATGGCTCCACGAACTCGTGCAAGTGGCTAATGACCACGATGACTTCGCCGCTGCTCAGCCCAAAATATTGGATTACAGTCGCAATGGGAAATTCGAATATGCCGGAGCCGCAGGTGGTTATATTGACCATTACGGATTCCCCTTTTGCAAGGGTCGGATTTTCGGAAACGTAGAGTTCGACAATAGTCAATACGAACAAAGTGAACCCCTATTTTGGGCTTCAGGCGCTGCATTGTTTATTAAACGAGAGGTTTGGAATACCTTGGGAGGATTGGATCCGATATTTTTCGCCCACATGGAAGAAATCGATTTGTGTTGGCGCATTCAATGTCTCAATTTGGGTATCTACAGCTGTCCGAAAGCCACCGTTTATCATATGGGCGGTGCCACTTTGTCCAATCAAAATCCCAAGAAAACATTTTTAAACTTCCGCAATAGCTTAATCATGTTGCATAAAAATCTTCCCGACAAAATGCTTGGAAAACGCATTCTGCAACGTAAGTTATTTGATGGCTTGGCCGGTATCTTTTTCTTATTTCAGGGGAAGCCGCTTCACACCTTAGAAATTATTAAAGCGCACCGGGAATACGACAAAATCAAATCGCAACTTGTAAAAACCGAACATAGGCCCGAACTGTCGAAACTGAAAGGCATGATTAAAGAAAGCTTGGTGTTCTCTTACTTTTTCAAAGGAAAGAAGACCTTTTCTCAGTATTTGTAACCCACACTCACTTGGAGCGTGGATGAAAAGACTCCAAGGTTTTTGCCAGATAACCACGGTCTAAATGGGTATATATCTCCGTTGTGGTAATAGATTCATGTCCTAGCATTTCTTGAACTGCCCGCAAATCGGCGCCGGCTTCTATCAAATGTGTGGCAAAACTATGCCGAAAGGTATGTGGGGAAATGGTTTTCGAAATTCCAGCCGCCATGGCCGATTTTCTCATTAAAAAAAACACCATTTGTCGGGATAAACCCCTCCCCTTTGCACTAAGAAAAACCGTATTGCGGTGCTTGGATTCGACCGTAATGCCGTTTCTGTAATGTTCTACAAATAAAAATATATGCTTCAAGGCCCTTTCTGAAATGGGCACCAACCGTTCCTTGTTTCCCTTTCCAATAACTTGGATGTAGCCTTCATTGCGGTGTATTTGGGTAAGCCCTAAATTGACCAATTCAGACACCCGAAGTCCGCAGGAATAAATGGTTTCAAACATCGCCACATTGCGCTCTCCCTCAAACGTAGAGCGGTCAAAACTCCCGATCATGGCATCAATTTCATCGGGACTGAGCACCGCGGGTAAGGTGCGGCCTGTTTTAGGAAATACTAAAAAATCAGCTGGACTTTGTTCTATTTGATCGTCGAGAGCCAAATAGCGAAAAAAGGCGCGAACCCCGCTTAATACGCGGGCTTGGGTGGTGGCTTTTACACCGGTATCGGCAATATGGGCCGAGAAATCCTGCAACTGTTTTTTATCAATACGCGTAGGTTGAAAAATCTCATTGCCCAATGCCCATTGCTGCAGCTTGAATAAATCGCGCCGATAGGCTTGAACACTGTTGTCGGAAAGGGATTTTTCTAGCTTCAAATGCGCCATAAATCCCAAAAGGGCATCTTCCCAAGTGAGCATTATAAGCTAAACTTAGCCGATTTACACTGCAACACTTCGCGGGTTTCGGCATCTAGAATCCAAATCAAACAGCTCAAATTTTCCACTTTCCATTTATCAGATTTCTTCATGAAATAGTGCTTTTCAATCGTAAATCCTGGAGATGGAAACGAAACCGCCAAGGTATCGCCACGGGTAGATCCAATTACACCTCGCAAAACGTGTTTGAATTGATAGTTGGGAATATAACCGCTTCCTACCCTTCGGTCGGATTGTTTGCCTATTATGTCGTCTTCTAAAATTCCGCCAACCACCAGTACGGGCCTGGTATAGGCTTTATTGGCAGTAGCTTTATACTCTACTCGACCGCGGTTGTCCGCAGCCAACCATTTGGCCTTCACTTCCAAATTAATGGGCGTGCTTAGGGCCAATTGTTGCTGAACCAGCAAAGGCCATGAAAATCGATCTACGAAACGATTTCCGTTGTACACGACATTATCGACCATTCCCCGGGGAATACCTTCGGGTTCTCCACCTATGATTTCGTTGGCCAGGGTATTGGTTAAGGTGTCATATCCCGACCATGGACTGGTGAGCGTGGGGAAAAATGTAGGATATAAGGCCACTAATTCGACACGACCTGGGTAATCTTTATAGAGGCCACCGGCAATTTCAGCTGCTTCCGGACAATTGGTACACTTCACTCCGGTTATATCGGCAAGCCAAACCACTTTAAGCTGTGGGCTTGGCGGGGTAGACATATAGGCGGTATCCATCAGCGGTTTTTCTACAAACCGAATCGGAGGGGGTTCCTCATCGCAGGCACTGAACAAAAAAATAACGGCGGGCAATAAGGCAAACCAAATTCGATTCTTCATACATACGAAAATACACATTTTTAATGGGCCGTAACATAAACGCCTGCAAAACCTTTTCATCCTATTATTGTTGTTTTGATATATGAAATCCCTCGTAAGTAAAGTACTCAAACTGAGCATTATTGCAACTCTTACTGGTTGCTTTTTCGGAAAAACCAAAACTGTTGACTCTAAAACTATGCAAAATTCAAAGCCCACAAGTCCTTTCTACACCATCAAAATTCAATCCCTTGAAGGAAAAGAAATTAACTTATCTGATTTCCAAGGTAAAAAAATATTGGTGGTAAATACCGCCAGCGAATGTGGCTTTACCCCTCAATATAAAGAATTGCAACAATTACAAGAAAAATACGCCAATCAGTTGGTGGTTATTGGAACGCCTTGCAATCAATTCGGCGGACAAGAGCCCGGTCAAGCGGCTGAAATCAAAACTTTCTGTGAAAAAAATTACGGCGTAACGTTTTTAATGACGGAAAAGCTCAACGTAAAAGGAGGCCAACAGCACGAGTTATACCGTTGGTTGACTCAAAAAAGTGTGAATGGCGTTTTGGATAGCGAAGTGGGTTGGAATTTCAGCAAGTACCTTTTGAACGAGAATGGCCAATTACTTGGATTTTTCCCTTCAACTACAGGACCTTTATCCACCAGCATCACCTCGTTAATCGAAAAGTAAACGATGGGCTAGGCGCCCAATTTCCCCCAAAAAAGAAAAAGGACTTACTGAATCTACATTTATTATGTTTATTTAATGTGGGAATGTAACTCTGTTGGGTTATTTTCGCGCTGACATTCAAGACATGAGTATTTTAGTAAATAAAAATTCAAGAGTGGTGGTACAAGGTTTCACCGGTAACGAGGGAACGTTCCACGCCACACAAATGATTGAGTACGGCACCCATGTAATTGGGGGTGTTACACCTGGAAAAGGTGGAAGCGTTCATTTGGACCGCCCTGTTTTTAATACCGTTGAAGAAGCGGTAAAACAAGGTGGTGCCAACGTTAGTATTATTTTTGTACCTCCAGCCTTTGCCGCTGATGCCATTATGGAATCAGCCGACGCGGGTATTGGGGTTATTGTAGCGATCACCGAAGGCATTCCTACTAAGGATATGGTAATGGTTCGCGAATATCTTCAAAGCAAAAACAGCCGATTGATTGGTCCAAACTGTCCGGGTATCATTACCCCGGGAGAGGCCAAAATTGGTATTATGCCTGGATTTATCTTCAAAAAAGGTAATGTAGGTGTGGTATCTAAATCAGGAACTTTAACGTACGAAGCTGTAGACCAATTAACCAAATTGGGTTTAGGTCAGTCTACCGCTATTGGTATTGGTGGAGATCCAATCATTGGTACTACAACTCGGGAAGCGATTGAGTTATTCATGAACGACCCAGAAACTGCGGGTATCGTAATGATTGGTGAAATTGGCGGAGGCATGGAAGCCGAAGCGGCCCATTGGATTAAAGAATTCGGAACCAAGCCTGTAGTTGGATTTATCGCGGGTCAAACCGCCCCTCCAGGTCGTCGTATGGGTCACGCCGGTGCTATCGTTGGAGGTAAAGACGATACCGCAGCTGCCAAGATGGCGATTATGGAATCTTGTGGCATACACGTAGTGGCGAGCCCTGCCGAAATCGGTCAGCGCATGTTCGACGTATTAAAATAAAACGTACAATTTAACGATACAAGCTGCTCTCTGAAAAGGGGGCAGCTTTTTTTATGGGCTTACCGGGTAGTGGGATTTTCCGTGGCAATAGAATTACCGCAAATCTACCAATACCGCCCCTTTGTGATCCGTGGCTTGCCACACAAAGAAACCATCGGCTAGGGGCTTATTAGGCAACATCTGAGTTACGGTAACAATTACCTCACTCCCATTTTTGAAATGCTGAATCACCTTCTTTAATTCATTCGTTTTGCTATCGATATGAACCTTCACATAGGCAAACTTTTCTTTCTTCTTCTTGGGCACCAACTTAATCACATTTTGCGTTTCTTTCCCCGCCTTAACCGTTCCTTCAAACGAGGATTTATAATTGCGGTTATAGAGATTAAACATATCCTGTGGCGATAAGTCATTGGTCTTTTTCTTGTACGTTTCAAGTGTTACTTCTTCATCAACCGGGTTATACGACCAAATACTTTTGCCATCGCAGTAAATACTCTGATCGGCATAATCCAATTTGAATTGGTTTCCTTTAATAAAGAGCTTGCCTTTATTAGATAGGGATTTGCGACCCTCTCCCGTAGTCGTTAAGGTAAAGTCGGCCGAGATGGTTTTGAATGCTTTATAATGCAATTCCGACTTTTTGAGTATGCCTTTGCTCTGGGCATCTGTCTGTCCAAAAAGGGAACACATCCCAAAAAATAGTCCTATAGTAAAGGTAAAATATTGCTTCATCCGTTCGGTTTATTCTCGTTCAAATACTTATTCTAAATCGAATTTATTCATAAATCTCGGAAAACACACTAAAAAAGGATAAGAATTAAAATAGATTGGATAAAAAGTCTTCCAATGCGATTTCATCGGGTATTAAAACCTGTCGGGGTTTACTACCCAAATTAGGTCCTACCACGCCCGCATCTTCCAATTGATCCATTAAACGGCCTGCGCGATTATATCCTATTTTGAGCTTACGCTGTATCATACTGGTGCTACCCACTTGATTCTGCACCATGATGCGAGCGGCATCTTCAAAAAGCACATCCCGATCATCGGAATCGAAATCTCCATTGCCCCCACCCCGTTCTTCGTCTTGTACTTCTGGCAATAAATAGGCCGTTGCATAGGCACGTTGCTCGCCAATAAATTCACATATTTTTTCTACTTCGGGGGTGTCCACAAACGGACATTGTAAACGAACCATTTCATTTCCGCCGTTGTACAACATATCGCCCTTTCCAATAAGCTGATCGGCCCCATTGCCATCTAAAATGGTACGCGAATCTATTTTAGAGGTTACCCTAAAGGCAATACGCGCTGGAAAATTCGCCTTAATCATACCCGTAATTACATTAACCGAGGGCCGTTGGGTAGCCAATATTAAATGGATACCAATGGCACGGGCAAGCTGGGCCAAACGGGCAATCGGAACTTCAATCTCCTTACCGGCCGTCATGATCAAATCCGCCACCTCATCAATTACTACCACAATATAAGGCATAAACCGATGTCCGTTCTCCGGATTTAACTTGCGATCTAGAAACTTCTTATTGTATTCTATAATATTGCGCACCATGGCCTCTTGCAGTAACTTGTACCGATTGTCCATCTCCACACACAACGAATTTAAGGTATGAACCACCTTCTGATTCTCGGTTATAATGGCATCCGCATCGCCTGGCAATTTGGCCAAAAAATGCCGCTCTATTTTGTTAAACAGGGTTAGTTCGACTTTTTTAGGATCCACCAACACAAATTTCACATACGCAGGATGCTTCTTGTAAAGCAAGGAAACCAAAATTGCATTTAATCCGACCGACTTACCCTGTCCGGTGGCTCCGGCCATAAGCAGGTGGGGCATTTTAGCTAAATCGGCAATGTAGATCTCGTTAGAAATCGTTTTCCCCAAGGCAACCGGCAATTGGTATTCACATTCTTGGAACTTTTTACTGGCTATGATTGAACGCATGGGCACCATCACGGGGTTCCGATTCGGAACCTCGATTCCAATCGTTCCTCTGCCTGGGATGGGCGCAATAATGCGTATGCCCAAGGCGGCTAAACTTAAGGCTATGTCGTCTTCGAGATTTTTAATTTTTGAAATTTTAACGCCCGGCGCGGGTATAATCTCATAAAGAGTCACCGTAGGACCTACAGACGCTTTGATATCGGCAATCCCAATTTTATAATTTAAAAGGGTTTCTTCAATAAGATTCTTACTTTTCTCTATTTCTGCAAAATCTATGTCGTGTTTTTGAGTGCCGTAATCGGTCAATAAATCCAGCGTTGGAAACCTATAATTGCTTAAATCGGCCCGTGGATCGTATTCGGTATGAATGCCCCCATAGGCCTCTTCTACTTGTTTTTCAGCCAAATTTTCATCCACACTTTCCTCCTCAATCTTCGTGGTATCTTCGATTTTAAACCCACTTTCTGTGGCTACCGTTCTGGATAATTCTGGATTATTATCTTGGTGCGTAGGTTCAACACGTCCCTTCAATCGAATGGGTTCAACCGGTTGCTCCTCGATAAATTCCTCTTCGTCTTCTTCAAAATCTTCTTCTATTTCTGGGGGAAATTCCTCAGTTTGCCGTTCTTGCTGTGAATCGGGCGATTGGGTTGTTTCCCGAAATTCATCTTCGAAAATTTGTGGTTCAAACACCCCATCGTTAAATGGATTGTCTTCTGATACCGTATCCAACGCGTCCTCTTC
>CAMBBZ010000057.1 GCA_945863965.1 Chitinophaga pinensis
TATGCCAGCCACGGTTTGGGTTAAATAGGGAATGAGGTTATTGGGTATGCCAAGTGGGAGTTCTCCGATTTGTCCGCTGGGATGGGCTCCAATAGGATTAAAGTATCGCAAACATTGCGTACGACACCAATCATTGTTGTCGTTTAATATCACTTCTCCCATTTGCTTGGTGGCTCCATAAGGAGATTCTGCAGGTTTGGTGATGGTACTTTCTTTTACGGGTATTTCTGCCGGTTCGCCGTAAACGGTGCAACTGCTGCTGAATACGATATCTGCCACGCCTGTTTCCTTCATTACTTCAAGGATACTGATAAGTCCACCCACGTTATTTCGGTAATACGCAAGTGGTTTTTCAACGCTTTCTCCTACGGCTTTAAAGGCAGCGAAGTGGATGATTGCCTGTGGTTGTACCTCCTCGAACAATAAACGCAGCGCAGCGGTATCGTTAACGTCTATTTGAGCCAATCTTGGGCGATATCCAATGAGGGCTTCGATTCCGGAGAGCGCCGATAGTTGAGAATTGCTGAGATTATCAACGATTATGGGTTCGTATCCTGCTTCATGTAGGCAGACAACGGTATGCGAACCAATGAATCCAAGTCCGCCGGTAACTATAATTCGTGATTTCATGGTTGGGCAACTATTTCACTATCGGAAAGAAATTGGTAGGTTTCGCCTGTGGCTGGGCACGTGGCAAAGCCGCGATCGTTAAAGAAGAGGCGTTCTCCTTGTTTACTGATCCAACCGATTATTTTACCTGGTACTCCCGCTATGAGTGCGTAAGGAGGCACGTTGCGAGTAACAACGGCGCCCGCTCCTATAAAGCAATATTCGCCGAGTTCAACGCCACAAACGATGGTGGCATTGGCGCCGATGCTACACCCTTTGCGTAAATGGGTGTCTTGGTATTCATCTTTTCTCTCAACAAAAGCACGTGGGTTGATTACGTTGGTAAAGACCATACTAGGACCTAAAAAGCAATCGTCTTCGATGAAAACATTAGAATAAATACTAACATTATTTTGAACTTTAACGCCATGTCCTAATTGGGTTTGATTGGCCACAAATACGTTTTGTCCGAGGATACAATTTTCACCAATTATAGCTCCTGGCATAATGTGGCAAAAGTGCCATATTTTAGTATTGGCGCCTATTTGAGCACCTTCGTCGACATAGGCACTGGGATGAATAAAGGGAGCGCTCATAGGTCAAAGTTAGCCAAATTAATAGCAGGTTGTTTAAAGCCACCGGGTGTTTCTACCAAAAAAAAGAGGGAATTCGTAAAGAATCCCCCCCTTTTATAGTTTGTTTGGTTGTTGTTGTTTAGTAGTTTAGAACAAAATCCACGCGGCGGTTTTTATCGCGGCCACTCTTGGTTTTGTTATCAGCGATAGGCATTTCTTGACCGTACCCTTTGGCTGTTAAGCGGGCGGCATCGATACCTTTACCTTGTAAATATAAGGTAACGGCAGCGGCACGCTCTTGGCTCAATTGCTTGTTAGCCGCGGCATCGCCTTCATCGTCGGTATGTCCTTGAATTTCAACTAGTGCTTCTGGATATTCATTAAGGATATCTGCTAAGGTATTCAAGTTTTTAAAGGAAGTACCTAGAAGTACCGCTTTATTTGTCTCAAAATTGATTCCTTTGGCATTCAAAGCGATTTTTTCAATTACTTTTTCTTCGATTACAGGACACCCTTTAGACGCGGCAGTACCTTTTCTATCTGGACAACGGTCTACGTTATCAAAAACACCATCAGCATCGGCATCTGGACAGCCTTGTGCATTGATGTTTCCAGGAGTAGTAGGACATTTATCGTCGATATCAGCAACGCCATCGTTATCGCCATCTGGGCAACCATTTAGAGCGGCAAGTCCGGCAACTGTTGGACAACGATCGTCTTTATCTGCGATTCCATCGCCGTCGGTATCAGGACAACCTTTTAATTCTGATGTGCCTTTTTCAGTTGGGCACGCATCTAATTTGTCTGCAATTCCGTCAGCATCGCGATCTGGACAGCCATTTAGCTCAAGCAAACCAGCTTTATCCATACAATCGTCGTCAGCATCCAAAACGCCATCTCCATCGCTATCGGCAGGACAACCTACGCTGTCAACGAAACGACGGTATTTAGGAAGGGTATTTTTACATTCGTCAAACTTGTTTGGTACGCCATCTTCGTCTGAATCTTTCAAACGGCGACTTCCACCACCGCCTCCGCCACCAGAGCCACCAAAGTTGATGGAAGCACCAAGTGCGTGGTAACCCCATGCGTCGTTCGTGCGCCAAAGCTTGTGAACCAATGGATTTTCGTTGCTAGGAGGGTTTGGATCGGGGCTGTTAGCTCCATCCCAACGGTCGTTGAACGTATAGGTAAGGGTATATTGCCAATGCAAAGAAAGCGCATCAGTTAAGTAATATTTGAAACCTAAACCTCCTTGAAGGCCAAAACCGATATCGGTAATGGTTTGTTGAACGAGGTGTTCTGATTTATACACAGGGTCAACGCGAACAGCCGCTTGATGTGGATGTGCACCCCACTTAATAAGGGAATGTACATAATAACTACTCAATGCTCCGTACACATAAGGGGCAAACTTAGCATCTTCAGAAAGTATCACACCGTTATTGAATTTGTAACGGGCTCCAAGGGATAGGTCTCCGGTTTGTGCTCTAAAGCTTCTCCAAAGAATGTCTTTTTCGATCACAAATTCAGCAATGCTTTGAGTTGAACCTACTTCGCCAAAAGAAAGATTCGTAACCGCATCAATGCTAGGATTGATATAGTAAGCGAATGCCAATCCACCACCCTGATAGGTGGGGGCTTTCGAGAAAAGTAAAGAGGAACCCATATCCCCAATATATTCTCGCAATCCGCCGCTAAGTTCAATACTGTGAGATCCTGGAGATTGTGCAAACGTTTGTGCTCCCGTAATGAGTGCAGCGCTTGCGATAAACAGGTGTTTAAGGTAGTGTTTTGTCATATTTTGTCCCGTTTTATGTGCTTTTTGTAGAATTATGGATGACAAATATAACAAAGTCCGAATGAAAAAAAACTTTTTTACAAAATTTTACACAATTGGGGTACAACCGCGGTAAATCTATAAACTACCTAAAAATTTGAGATAGTTGCCTATTATTAATTCTAGACTTACAACAAATTGTAATTTGGCTAATGACTTATTGGGCAAGTCGTTCAACGTAAGGACCTTTAATAGCTAAAGACTAATTATTGACTTGCAGCAAATCACCGTTCTGGCTGATGACGTTTTGGGCAAGTCGCCCAACGGCAGGACCTTTAATAGCCAAAGACTAATTATAGACTTGCAGCAAATTACCGTTTTGGCTGATGTAGTATTGGGCAAGTCGCCCAGCGGCAGGACCTTTACTTGGAAAGCCAGCGAACATATATGTGCTGGCGCAACAAGGTTCGAAAGAACCCCCTACATACGTACCGCAGCGTAATTGAATATTGACAGAATCAACCCAAATTCGAGAACAAAGATTGCTGGGTTCATGGGCACAAGTGCGTTCAAAAGCATACCATTGATCGTCGTAATCGTGTATCACTAAAACGCCCCGAACACCCCCCTCGAAATAGGAGAAAGTTCCTACGTTATTCAGGTGCATGTTGGAGGCTAGATTCAAATCCAGTACGATATTGACCAAGCCTCTTGGTATGTTTTGAGTTACTTGGTTGGAGTCGTCGCATCCCCAAAAAAAGGTCCCAATTACGGCGCCAAGTAAGATAAATTTAGCTCTCATACGTATAAAATCCTTTTTTGGTTTTGCGACCGTAAAATCCAGCATCCACTTTTTGCTTTTGAATTCGACTGGGGCGGAATTTTGAATCGTATTGGAATTGTTCAAACATGGATTGGGTAACGGAATAATTGGTTTCAACGCCAATGAGGTCCATAAGTTCGAACGGACCCATTTTGAAACCGGTGGCGCGCATCAATCGATCCATTTGTTCTAAATCAGCTACCTGTTCTTCGAGTGCTTTCAAACTCTCAACATAAAAATGACGGGCTACGCGATTTACAATAAAACCAGGCGCATCTTTGGCGTAAACGGCGGTTTTCCCGAGTTTGATGGCCCAATCGTAGGCTTGTTGTGCAATGGTTTCATGGGTAGCGGCTCCACTAATGATTTCAACGAGTTTCATAATGTGGGCCGGATTGAAGAAATGCACCCCAACCAATCTTTCGGGGTGTTTAAGCCCTCGGGCAATTTGGGTAATTGGAATAGAGGAGGTGTTGGTGGCAAAAATGCAATTTTTGGTATTCTGTAATTCGAGTTTGGCAAATAATTCTTGCTTTACCTGAAGTTTTTCTACTATAGCTTCCAATATAAAGTCGGCCTTTAAATCGGCAAATTCAGCAGTATACGTTATTTTATCTAAGGCGGTTAAGCGGTCTTCATTATTTATTTTTCCGATGGATTGGGCTTTATCTAATTGTTGTTGAATATAAATCTTAGCCCTGTCAAGAGCCGCTGTGTCAATATCAAACAATAAGGTGGTGTAGCCGGCGCGAATGCTCTCAATGGCAATCCCTGAACCCATAACTCCTGTACCTATAATTGCAATTTTCATAGGTACGAAATTAGCGACCTTTAAGCCAATTTTCAGGGTTTTGTTTTTCTTGTCCCGACCATATTTGGAATTGCAACACGGCTTTACCATCATCGTCGGTCATTACCGTCCCTAAAACATCACCAAGAGCCACTTTTTGTCCTTTACTTACGCTGGTGCTGCCCATTCGGGAATAAACCGAAAAGTAATCGCCGTGGTTGATTAACACGGCTTCCCCTTCACCTGGTATGGATAAGATGGCACTCACGGTTCCTTTAAATATGGCAGTTACATTTTGTCCAGCCTGAGTGGTAATATCGATTCCGTTATTTTGAAGGGTAATATTTTTGAATTCTGGGTGTCGGTGCACGCCAAAAGTTTGCGATACGAATCCTTGGGATACAGGCCACGGTAAACGACCCCTACTGGTTTTAAAAGAATTGCTAATTTCTGAAGTTGCAGGCGTTTTAGCGATGGGGGCGGTTCCCGTTTTTTTGCTCCTCGCGGCTTCTCGTTCTCTTCGTTTGCGCTCGGCTTCTATTTCTCGGGCTATGGCTGTTCTAATGGCGGCATTAAGCTTTGCCATTTGCACTTGTTTTTGTTCAATCCGTTCGTTTAAGGAGTCTTCTTTTTTAGATAATATCGCGACTAATTCGGTTTTTGTTTTTTTGTCGGATTCTAAATTTTTACGCTCTTGTTCCTGTGCAATTAACAATTGGGTTTTTTCTCTACGCACTTGATTAAGGGCGTTTAAGGCATTGGTAACTTTTACTTGTTGGTCGTTCAATTGTGCAATTTGAAAACGCCGATAGTCGGAAACTTTACGCAAGTATTTCCACCGGCGCAGGGCTTGTTTTACGCTATTGGATGAAAAAATAAAGGCCATTTCTTGACCTGATTTACGCGTTTTATACGCTTTGTTAACCGTTTCGTTAAGCTTGGTTTGTTCTTTTACTAAGTCCGCTTGTAACAACGAAAGTTGTTCGTATTGACGCACAATTTCTTCTTCGGTGGCAATAACTTCTTTTTCTAAATTGACAATGAGCTCTTCACGTTGAACAATAATGCGATTTAAGGTGTTCAATTGGTGCAGCGTTGCCTGTTTTTTATTCTGAGTGGTAAGGAGAATTCGCTGACTTTGAGCAATTTCTCGTTCTACCCTCTTGCGCTTCGCTTCTAAGGCCTTACGGGAATTTTGGGCACTTAAAACATTGCCTAACAATAAGCTTATTAACAATAAGAACCCTAAAAAGGGACGCTTACCAAGTTTCCACGAGTGTATAGCCATTGGGTACATTGAACGGATACGAAGGTATGGGTTCAAAACTTGAGGTTTTTAACCGAACATCCAATCGTATAGTTTTTAAGGCATCTTTCAAAAAGATTCGGGTTTCGGAGGAAACCGAATGAAGGGGATTGTTAACCAATATTCGATCGGTGTAATCGGCCCATAAGTATCGCTGGTTTACCGCATCGTTGATGGCATTTTGTTTTACGTTCTTGGCGTTGTCAAAGGTGACTACATATCCCGGATAAAAGGAAGCATCCCCGCGAAAAGTGCTGTCGGCGCTATTAAAATGAACCTGCTGTGATAAAATTTCCCCCGAGAATAAACGCTGTAAAGCTCCAATTTGTGCCGGCAATTGGGTGCTGACTTGAAGTTCTTTGAGGGATACTCGGTAGTAGTTTTTTTGGAGTAAATCTAAGGCATGGAGGGTGTCGTTTTTAATGATGCCTTTGGCAATTTGGAAGCCTATGGAGGCCGTTATTGAAAACCAAAAAAGGCTGTCGCGCTTCATGCGAAAATTCATAACGCCATTGTATTCTTGGCCTTCGCCCAGATCAATGTCTATGTCGTAACGCCCGCTGAAATGTTCCCAACTTAAATTTCCGAGAGGCATATCTCCGATTGCGCTTAATTCAGCATCCAAAATAGCCTCTTTCAATAATACGTCGGGAGCGGGTTCTACCTTTTGTTCTGTTTTAATAGTGGGAGTTGGGGTGGTGCTGATGTTTTTTTGACTGTAACATGCGGTTACACCCATCAATAGGGGAATAAGGGCTAAGATTTTCATTTTGCAGGAATTTCGTTGAGGAGTTTATTGATGTAAAATCGGGGAATTTCAGTATTGTTGGGGTTGGAGTTGATTATTGATTGAAGTTGCTTTTGGGCTAAATCCGTTTGGTTTATTGCGTAAAGGATTTGGGCATGGATGTATTGCCAATGCATACTGGGTGATTCTTTCAGCGTAAACTCGGGTATGTTATTATCGGTGCGATTTGCAATCCAAAATATTTTTACGGCTTCGGCATACCGGGCGTGTGTTTCGAGAAAGGGAAAGTAAGCGTAGAAATTTTCGATACAAGATTCCATCTCAGGAAGGTCATTGTTGATCCAAGCAATTAAAAACTGTCGTTCTAAAAGAGAAAGGTTCTCCGGGTTTTCTTGAGCGCAGGATTTGATTATGGAATACGCATAGTCACTATTGCCCGTATTCAGTTCGGCAAACGCTTGGGGACATAGGGTCTTATTTTTTGTTTTTGGGGAAATTTGTTCCAAAAACGCATTATACGCTTGAATTATATCGGGTCGGCCTTGGTGTTTATTTAACAACCGTTCATATTCTAGTTTGGCGGCATTGGTGTCGTTTAATGCCAAAAATAGCTGGGCTGTTTTTTGCGTTACGTTCAAATTTTGTCCAAATTGTGCGTTCCACATTTGGGTAATTTGCAAACCTTGTTGGTATGCATTTCGATTCAGGGCATTTTGTAGGGCTTCTTCGTAGCGGCTAATGAAACGGGGCTCTTGTGCGATGAGTTTAAGCCGAATATCCCAAGATTTGGCATAGTCATATTTCATTTCTAGCAGCTTGGCATAATGCAGCAGGTATTCGCTTTCCGAGGTGTCTAAGGCGCAGGCCTTTTCTGCATAGATCAATGCTTCATGGATGCTGCCTAATCTTTCGTGACAAACAGAAATACGATAGGCAACAGCGGAATTGGGCGCTAATGCGGTATCCGAAAAAAGGAGTTTGAAACCTTTTAGGGCCTCAGACCATTTGGTCGTTTGATAATCAATTTCTGCCTGGTAATACCTAGAATCCGTTGACGTTTGTGAATAGATCGACAGACACCAAAAGGAAATAAAGAAGAGGAATAGACTCTTTTTTACAACATACTGGCGTAGTCGCCAATGCTGAATTCTTTTGGATTTCCTTCTAGGCATACGTGGTTTCCAATCATGGAATTTTCGCAATTCAAGCGCGTTATTTGCGTTTCTTCTCCGATGATCGTATTGCTAATAACGCAATTTTTTAGTTTTGAATTGGCTCCGATACTAACAAAAGGACCAATTTCGCAATTTTTTAGTTCAACGCCTTCGGCTATATAGCAAGGTTCTGTGATTACCACGCTGTCGTCGAAGCGATTTTTCTGAATTATAAACTGTTCTTTTTTATTCGCTAAAACACGCTGATTGGTATAAACCGTAGCGCTGTAATTCCCGCAATCAAGCCATTCTTCAACCGCACCGGGAGTAAACAACATGCCTTTGTTTTTCATGTTTTCCATGGCATTGGTAAGTTGGTATTCCCCTTTGTCTTTGATATCGTTGTCGATCAAATACTGCAATTCTGATTCTAAGGTTTCGCCGCTCTTAAAATAGTATATTCCAATAATGGCTAAATCCGAAACGAAGGTTTGGGGCTTTTCAATGAAGTCGGTGATTATGCCGTCGTTATTGTATTTAACCACTCCAAAAGAACTTGGATTTTCTACTTTTTGAACCCAAATAACACCGTCTTTAGTTTTATCGAGATTAAATTGGGTACGGAAAAGGGTATCGGCAAAGGCCACAATAACCTCTCCTTGTAATATTTGCCGTGCACAAAGAATGGCATGACCCGTACCTTCGGCCTTATCTTGATAAAATATGTGTCCGCGAGCGCCTACACTTTCCGCAATTTGAATTAATTCTTTTTCAGTTTCCGCACCGAATCGGCCTACTACAAATCCAATTTCTTGAATGGGTTCGCCGCAAACCGCTGCGATATCCTCAATAAGCCAATTTACGATTGATTTGCCTGCAACTTTTAATAGGGGCTTAGGAGTGGTTAAGGTATGAGGGCGCATGCGCTTGCCCATTCCTGCCATTGGTATGATTAAATTCATGTTAATAGAGTACTATAGTTATTAAAAAGAGTGCAAATAACGGGAATGTTTGTTAAAAAACGGTGAACTTGCTGTTATTTACCACTGCTGCCGTAACCGCCGTCGCCGCGTTCGGTGGTATTCAATTGTGAGGTCGCTTCCCAAGAAATAATTTCGTGTTTCGCTAAAATCATTTGTGCAATGCGATCGCCTTTGCTTATAATAAAGGGTTCTTGGCCATGGTTAATAAGCAGTACTTTGATTTCGCCGCGGTAGTCGGCATCGACAGTGCCTGGACTATTGAGTACGGTAACACCGTGTTTTAAAGCGAGACCGCTTCTTGGCCGTATTTGCATTTCATATCCCGGGGGAATTTCGAGGAACAATCCCGTTGGAATTAAGGTACGGTCGCCGGGCTGGAGCGTAACGGAACTTTCAATGTAAGCGGGAATGTCCATTCCAGCACTGAGTTCGGTTTGGTATTGGGGAAGCGGCAAGTCGCTGTTATTAATTATTTTAACGCGTTGCATGTGGGGTTCGGGTTTCGTAAAAATAGAGGAATGATAGAAATGCGATGAATATCAAAGAATTTCCGATGAATCCCAATTGGGCGTTCAAGAGGACATATCCCAATAAGAAGGTTATGGTAAGGGTTATTAGGATGCGAGGCAGGTTGTAAGGAATGGGGTAGTATTTGCGCGATAGGAAATAACCCATAACAACCATGGAGAAATAGGTAATTAGAGTGGTAATGGCGGCTCCGAGTATGCCAATTTTAGGAATAAGCCAAAAGTTTAAAATCAGAGTTATGGCGGCGCCTGTAAAGGCGGGGATAGCGCCAATATGCGTTTTTTCTGAAACCTTGTACCAAACCGAAAGGGTATAATAGAGTCCCAAAAATAAATTGGCGGCTAATAGATACGGCACGATTTTCATGCCGTCGGGATGTTCGAAATAGGCGGGATTTTGAATTAAAATGGGGGCGATATAGGGTAAGATCAACAGGGTGCCCAAGTAAATTATGGCGACCACATATACGAACCATTTCATAACATACGCGTAAGATTCTTGGGCATTTAGTTGTTTGGCTTGTTCGAAAAAGTAGGGTTCAACGGCAAATCGGAAGGCTTGTACAAACAGGGTGAGTACCATACTTAATTTATAGAATGCAGAGTAAATGCTTACTTGGTAGTCGGACTGGGAATCGAGCATCAGGGATTTGATTAAAATACGGTCGAAGGTTTCGTTAATCATTCCAGCAAGGCCTATAAATACAATGGGATAGGAATATTTGAGCATGCGTTTAAGCAGATCTAAATCCATGCCGAGGCGTAGGTATTTCAATACGGGGAAAAGTAGTAATAGGGTTGCGGTGCTCGCGATGAGGTTGGAAATGAAGATCCACGAAACCTGCGGTTGGCTGTAATAGAGTTGCTGCGCCCATTCGTGAGACTTCCCCCAGTAGGGAAGAAAGACCAAGAAGAACAGATTGGCAATTACATTGATGGCGATATTGGAGAGGCGCACCCAAGCAAAATTCCATGGTTTTTGTTGTTGGCGGAGGTAGGCAAAGGCCAAGGAACTTAGGGCATCGGAAGCCAAAATTACGGTAAACCAGAAGGCGTATTCGGGTGTATGGGGGTATCCGACGAAGGCCATAATTTCGAGACCGAAAAATCGGGATAGAAAAATCCAAATGAGTCCGGTTAGTAACAAAAAATGGGCGGCAGTAGCGAATACGGGTTCGGGTTTTTCTTGTTTTCGGGCGAAGTTAAAAAATCCGGTTTCGAGTCCAAATGCAAAAAGCACCGCCCCTAAACTAGCATAACCGAACATAACGCCAACGATACCGTAGTCGGCCACATCTACTAAGGTTCGGGTAT
Organism: Chitinophaga pinensis; assembly: GCA_945863965.1. Taxonomy (GTDB): domain Bacteria; phylum Bacteroidota; class Bacteroidia; order NS11-12g; family UBA955; genus VMCP01. The sequence continues at coordinate 10,610 of CAMBBZ010000057.1, forward strand.
AAAGAGGAACGAGGAGGTAATTTATAAAGCGCCCCAACATGGTGCTTAACCCGTAAATGGCTGTTTGTGAGGCGAGTTTTCGGATTACCGACATTAAAGCAAAATTAGGGAATCTTACGAATTAATGTGGGTTTGCTAAATCAATTGCGTTTATTCCATTTTTGTGGATTTATTGAAGTGTGAAAAACAGCTCTAATTGTTATAGTTTTAAGATTTTCATCTATCGTGAAGTGAATCATAAACGGGAAAACGTTTAAAACTAAACAACGCACGTTTTCGTATCTAGTTCTTAAAAATGGATTCTTGGCAAGGAATATTATTTGTTCGTTTAATTCATTTTCAAATTTCTTACCTAATCCTGTTGACTTTTCTTCATAGTAGTTAACGGCATCTTGTATATCTTGAACTGCTAAAAGATCAATCAATACCTCAAATGACATCATCCTAGATCTTTAAAGGTAAAGCCTTTTCTTGCGTCTTGCCAATTAAGGGTCTCTGAAGGTATACTATTCTTTATGCGTTCCAGAACAATTGATTTATGTTCCTCGGGAATGTCTATTTCATTTTGCACTTCAAATCCATGTTCTTTTATAAGCGCCCAAAAAAACTCGAGTTTGGAATCGGGGATATTTAAAGTTATTTCTTTCATTAGAGGCCTTTATATAGCAAGTTAACATTAAAAAGTTTGTTGCGCAACACAGCATTCCAATTCTATCAATTTAATGCAAAATAAGGCACCCCCGATCACTGCGCCACCTGCGAAGTATTTTTGTTTGTCTGGAGATCTTAAATCCAACTTGTTCTGAACAAGAGAAAAGTTTGAGCAAAAAAGCAAGAAAGTTAAAAATAAGTAAAGTTTTCGCATGGCGCAATGATTTTAAGGTTATAGACATACCTAGTTCAATAAACGCACCAAAATTGCCTTAGTGTCTAAAATAGGAGGCGCACTCGGGACCAATATTGAACAATAAATCTAATACCGACAAATCGTTACGGTGTCCAAATTTGTTTTCAAAAACCTGCGAATATTCTCGATACGGTGTATCCTGTAATGAGCGAAAATAGTGTCCATTTTCTTCGGGTTCCAACGCGATAATAGTCAATTCTTCCAGCCC
>CAMBBZ010000058.1 GCA_945863965.1 Chitinophaga pinensis
TTCGAAGATGCCGTTGGTTTTGTGCAATCCCAAAGTGCGGGCGGTGGCGGTGATTTTCCAGAAGCCGTAGATGCCGGACTCGATGAAGCACTCGGTAAACTCGAATGGAGCCCGAAAGCCCTAGCCCGTTTGTGCTTTTTGGTTTTAGATGCGCCACCGCACGAAGAAAAACAAGCCGAAATTCAGCGTTTAACCGCTGCCTATGCGGCCAAAGGCATTAAAATCATCCCCATAGCCGCCAGCGGGGTTGATAAACCAACTGAATTCTTGATGAAGCAAATGGCGGCCCTTACCGAAGGCGAATACATTTACATTACCGATCATTCGGGGGTAGGAAATTCCCATATTAAACCAACGGGCGGAGAAAGTTCCGTGGATTTACTCAAAAATCAATTGGAAAAAGTGATTCGCAAGTATACCGAGAATAAAGACTGTTCCGATTCTGTAAAACCTTACGAACCCGATCCGCAGACGCTCATTTTTGGCGACGATCAAATCATCATTCAAAGCTTCCCCAATCCGGCCTACTCCTTCATCGATATTCATAGCAATGTCACTATTCAATCGGTAGCCGTATACGCCCTAAACGGACAGCTTATTAAAAATATCGAAACCGTTGGGGATAATCGCTATCGGTTAGATGTGCGTGATATTGATAAGGGGATGTATATTTTATCGGTTAAAACCTCCGGACAGGTATATACGTCTAAGATACTCATTTTAGATTCTCAGCGATTGGATTGAAACGAATAGTTAACGGCGTTACAGAGGGGAAACTGTGTGGGCGTTTCCCCCTGTTACACGAAACCATAAAGAACCAATGAAAATCATTTAGATTTGGTCGAGGTGCCGTATTTTTGTGGAACTATGACAGCATTTCGTATTGAACACGATACCATGGGTGAGGTTCGCGTACCCGCCGACGCCCTATGGGGAGCCCAAACAGAGAGAAGCAGAAATAATTTCAAAATCGGTCCGGAAGGCAGCATGCCTATCGAAATCATTCGCGCGTTTGCGATTTTGAAAAAATGTGCCGCCAAAACCAATTGCGAATTGGGTGTTTTGTCGCAAGAAAAATACGAATTAATCGCCGCCGCCGCCGATGAAATTGCTACCGGTAAACACGACAGCCAATTTCCTTTGGTAATTTGGCAAACCGGAAGCGGTACCCAAAGTAATATGAATATGAACGAGGTTATTGCCAACCTGGCGCATGTTATGAACGGCGGAAGTTTAAGCGATGAGAACAAAGTATTGCATCCCAACGACGATGTAAATAAGAGTCAGAGCAGCAACGACACCTTCCCTACGGCTATGAGTATTGCCGTATTCAAGCAAGTGGTAGACTATACCCTTCCAGGATTACAAGCCCTAAAAACCACCCTGAAACATAAAGCTCGTGAATTTCAAGATATCGTTAAAATTGGCCGTACCCATTTTATGGATGCCACGCCTTTAACGTTAGGACAAGAATTTAGTGGTTATGTGACGCAGTTGGATAATGGTATTGCCGCGATTAATCGCGCATTGCCCGCCGCCGCTGAATTGGCTTTAGGTGGTACCGCGGTTGGAACCGGTTTGAATACCCCAAAAGGATATGCCGATTTAGTGGCCAAACATATCGCCACCGAAAGCGGTTTGCCCTTGGTAAGCGCCGAAAATAAATTCGAAGCCCTTGCCGCTCACGATGCCATGGTGGAACTGCACGGAGCTCTAAAACGCGCCGCCGTTAGTGCCTTTAAAATTGCCAACGACATTCGCATGCTCAGTTCAGGTCCGCGCAGTGGTATCGGCGAAATTGATATTCCTGAAAACGAACCCGGTTCTTCCATCATGCCCGGAAAAGTAAATCCAACCCAACCTGAAGCCCTTACCATGGTTTGCGCTCAGATTTTAGGCAACGATGTTACGGTTTCCTTCGCTGGTACCCAAGGTCATTTCGAACTCAACGTATTCAAGCCCGTTATTGCGGCTAACGTATTGCAAAGTGCGCGCCTTTTGGGACAAGCCTGCTTGAGTTTTAACGATAATTGTGCCGTGGGCATTACTCCCAATCACGCCAATATTAAACGTTTGGTCGATCAAAGTCTCATGCTTGTAACCGCCTTGAATCCCCATATCGGCTACGAAAATGCGGCTAAAATTGCCAAAAAAGCACACAAAGAAGGCACGACGCTCAAAGAAGCCGCTTTGGCTTTGGAACTGTTAACGGAAGACCAATTCAACGAATGGGTACGCCCGGAGAATATGGTCGGCGATCCCTCTGAAACCATTAAATAAATGCATTCCCAAGCCCTTTTGAAAGGCCCCTTGGGCGAAATCCCCATAACCCATGCCGTGGTTATGGGGATTTTGAATATTACGCCCGATTCTTTTTTCGGGGGAAGTCGATTAACGGCTTTACCCGATATTCTCAAGCGGGCCGAGAACATGCTCGCCGATGGGGCAATGATTTTAGATATTGGCGGACAAAGTTCGAGACCCGGTTCGGAAAGAATCGATGCCGACGAAGAATGGCAGCGGGTATTTCCCGCCTTAGACGCCATTAAAAACGAATTCCCATCGGCATGGGTAAGCATCGATACCTACCATGCGCAAGTGGCTCAAAAAGCCATCGACTTAGGGGCCGATATAATTAACGACATTTCATTTGGAGAAGACGATAAACGCATGTTTCCCGTCCTTGCGGACCAGAACATCACCTATATCGGCATGCATAAAAAGGGAGATCCCAAAACGATGCAAAACCAGTCTTATTATACCGACGTGCTGGCCGAGGTACAGCGATACCTGCAAAAAAGGGTTCAAAAAGCGCACGACGCCGGCATTCAGCATGTTTGGGTAGACCCGGGTTTTGGATTTGCGAAAACACCCAAACAAAATTTTGAACTTCTGCGTCGATTGAACGAAATAAGCCAATCCCAATCGCAATTATTGGTAGGCATCTCGCGTAAAGGTATGATTTATAGAACCTTAGATATTACAGCTGAAGAGGCCTTGAACGGCACCACCTTCTTGCACGCCGAGGCCCTCAAAAATGGCGCTAAAATTTTGCGCGTACACGATGTAAAACCCGCTGTTGAGTGCATTCAATTGCATCGACACCTGTATCCTTAAAATACGAATTGAACCGGCTGTCCTTTTTAACTACTTTTGTGCCCATGTCTAAAATTATCGCTCCGTCTATCTTATCCGCTGATTTTGCCCATTTAGGTCGCGACATTGAAATGATCAATCAGTCTAAGGCCGATTGGTTTCATGTTGATGTCATGGATGGGGTGTTTGTTCCTAATATTTCATTCGGTTTTCCGGTAATGAAATCGTTGAAGCAATTGGCGAAGAAAACCTTAGACGTGCATTTGATGATTGTGCAACCCGAGCGCTTTATACAAGATTTCGCCGATGCCGGTGCCAATGTATTAACGGTGCATATAGAAGCCAGTACCCACCTACATAGAACCTTGCAACAAATTAAGGCCGCGGGCATGAAAGCCGGTGTTGCCTTGAATCCGCATACTTCAATTCATTCTTTATTAGATGTGATTGAAGACATTGATTTGGTGTGTTTAATGAGTGTGAATCCCGGTTTTGGCGGACAAAAATTCATACCCCAAACCTTAAAGAAAACGGAAGCCTTAAAAAATGAAATTACCCGTTTGGGTTGTGCCACACTGATAGAAATCGACGGGGGCGTTTCCTTGCAAAATGCGGGCGACCTGTTTAAGGCCGGTGCCGATGTTTTGGTGGCCGGAAATACGGTTTTCTCCTCAGAAAATCCTTCACAGACCATTACGGATTTATTGAATTGCTCAAAATAAAGCGCCATACGACTCGTTATACACGCATGAGTCGTTGGTTCATTGCCGTTATCGGCTTGCTCTTTTTTCATTCTGCCAGCGCCCAAAATACCTATCGCGCCTTTGTAGACGGACATCCGGGAACCTTTGGTCCCATCGAAATTCGGGATGCCTCTGGTAAAGTATTGACGTATACCGGTAAAAATTCCGAGTTTGAAATCCGACTGCCCTACCCTTCTTTTTTAGTTTTTGGCTATATCCAAAACGAAAAGGTTTTTGGTCACTATGCCGATCTCCGAGAAGGTATCGATACCATTCTATACGGGGCGGGACTCGATTTAATTGGTACCGTAGAAATCACGGCCGGTTCCGACAATGCCTTCATGGAGGAAATACGTCCGCGCGAACTTTCTTTAAACGTCGGGGTGGGCTCCAATATTGAAAATATCATCAAAACGCTCGGTGGTGTAAGTAGCAATAACGAACTTTCATCGCAGTTCAGCGTTAGAGGGGGTAATTTCGATGAGAACCTTATTTACGTTAACGATATTGAAATTTACCGGCCTCAATTGATACAGAACGGACAGCAAGAAGGATTGAGTTTCATCAATCCGGCCATGGTCGATCGCATCAAATTCAGCGCCGGCGGATTTGCAGCGCAATACGGCGATAAAATGAGTTCGGTACTGGATGTGGCCTATATTCGTCCCGATTCCATGCGGCTTCAAACCACACTTGGAACGATGCTCAATTCTGCAACCGTTGAAGGTTCTAAAGGCCCGTTTGCCGGTATCTTAAGCGTTCGCCACTTCAGCAATAGCTTACTCACAGGAACGCTCAATACAGACGGTACCTATTCCATGAACTTCGCCGATGTTCAATCTTTTCTCACTTGGGAAATCAACCGACACTGGTCGCTCGACTTTCTGGGAAACTATGCCCGGAACGCCTTTCAGCTGCGTCCGGAAAGCCGCACCACAGAATTTGGCACCATTCAAGCCGCGTATCAGCTGAACGTGTTTATGGCCGGACAAGAAAATTTGAATTACGAGTACCAATTGGGTGCCCTAACCCTCAATTACCGTCCGAATCTGTGGGCGAAATACAAATTAATTGCCAACATTACGTCTATTAACGAGGAAGAGTATTTCGATATTCAAGGGGCTTACAGTTTGAGCGAATTGGACCGCGATTTGGGATCCAGTAATTTAGGCAAACCGGTCCGCACCTTGGGATATGGCTATTATTTAGACCACGGTAGAAACCGTATGCAGTCGCGCATTTTGAATGTGTCACATTTGGGAGAATTAGGCAAGAAAACGGCCCGCACGCAAGTCAAATACGGGGTTCGTTATAACCGAGAAGTGGTGAACGATCGGTATTACGAGTGGCTGTATATGGACAGTGCGGAATACAATATTGCCCCTTGGAGCAGCAGTCAGGACAGTATTATACTCGACGATGTAGTTCGGGCTACCAATAGCATCGGTCGGCACCGTTTGAGCACGTATGTACAGGCCAAACAAATTTTAGACCGTCAGAAAAACCTATGGATGGTGGCCGGCATGCGTCAGAGTTGGGAAAGCATCAGCGGACAGTGGTTGTGGATGCCGCGATTCGCGTTGTTTTACGAACCGCATAAGAACTATAATTCGCGGGTGGTAGACAGTTTAAAGCGCACGCCCAGCACCTATCGTTTGGCGATTGGCGCCTATCACCAAGCGCCTTTTTACCGGGAAATGCGTGATTTTAGTGGTCGCTTGAACCTTAATTTACGGGCGCAGGAATCCTGGCATTTTGTATTGGGGATGGATCGCATTGTTACGTTATGGGGGAAGAAATTCAAGTATTCCTCGGAGGCGTATTACAAGCAGCTTTCGAATTTGGATCCGTATTTATATGACAATATTCGCATTCGTTACTACGCCAATAATGCGTCGAACGGGTATGCGGTAGGTTTCGACAATCGTTTGTACGGTCAGTTTAATAAGGGATTGGAAAGCTGGTTTACCTTGAGTTTGTTACAGAGCAAGGAGCGGATTCGGTATACCGATGAGGCGGGGGTTGTGCGTGAGAGCGATTGGTTGCGCAGGCCTACGGACCGCAGGATGAATTTTGCGGCTATTTTCCAGGATCGCCTGCCTCAAAATCCGAGTGTGCGGGTCAATCTAAGTTTAAATATTGGCACGGCGGTCCCCTACTATTTAGATGGCGATGCGCGGTACAGCAATACCCCGAGTTTGGTACCACCCTACCGCCGGGTGGATATTGGCTTTAGTAAGGTTTTTCGAAAAAATGGCGATAAGGCCAAGAGGGCGAAATGGATGAAAGAGTCATGGATCAGTCTGGATGTTTTCAATTTGTTGGACATTAATAATGTTATTGCGTACAGCTGGGTAAAGGATTTAAACAATGCGCGTTACGGGGTTCCGGAATATTTGACGGGTCGGATGTTGAATTTGCGGTGGTTTGCCGGGTTTTAGATTTTTATGTTGGGACGATTTTATCCCGTAGGCACCTACCCTATTAACAAAATTCTTCCATTCTGAAGAACCTAGGAGAATTAAGATATTTCAAGGGTTTGAATTCATTTTTTACTTGATGATGGCTTTGGGGAAAATGAGAGTGGCGGTGGTAGAAACGGGAATGTGTAGTGTCATTATTTATTCGTTTATGAATTACTGTTTTTTTAGTTTAAAAAAGTGCTCTTTTTAAAGGAGCTCTTGCTTTTTTACCTAGATTACCCTCACCAAAGTTACCAATCAATCAAAAGGCCATCCCTAGAGATGGCCTTTTGTATAGGTATGTAACCGATTTCTATTAATTCGGTGTTTCTTCTTTCGGCGCAGTGGCCGCATTTAATTTGGTTTCACACTCTTTCAAACGGGTACGCAAGCCACCCATTTCAGCGTTCAATTTAGAGATTTCTGCGTTATTGGTTTTGATAATCTCTCCCAATTTACCCATGTCTTCATCCATCGTAATTATCTGACGTTTGAGGTCCTCATACTGCGTATTGAGCAAAGCTCGGTCCTTTTCAGATGTGGCAAGCTTGGCCTCTAATTCTACCGTTTTCTTGGTACATTTATCGGCTAACAGATTACAACCACTAATTTGATTGTCCTTCTTTTTAATTTCCTCTTTTAATCGGTTGATTTCCGCATTGAGTTCGGCTGATTTATCGCTAGCCCCTAACTGCAATTCCAATTCAGAAACCCGCTCTTCAACCTCTGATAACTTTTTCTTGAGAGACTCGTTGTCGGCTTGAAGGGCAAGTGTGGCGGCTTGTTGCTGCTTCAATTCGGCCAATTGCGCTGCACACTTAGCTTTATCGGCTTCCAAGGCCTTGATTTTTGCTTCCGCTAAGACAAGGGCCGCTTTAGATTCGGCCAATGCCTTGTCACAAACGCTGCAATCTACAACGGCTGCCTTCTCTTTTTCTAAAACGGCAATCTGTGCTTTCAATCTGGCGATTTCATCCTGTAAGGGCTTGGGATTTACAACCGCTGCCTTCTCTTTCTCTAAGACTACAATCTGTGCTTTCAATCTGGCGATTTCATCCTGTAAGGGCTTGGGATTTACAACTGCTGCCTTCTCTTTCTCTAAGACTGCAATCTGTGCTTTTAGTTTCTCTACCTCTGCTTTAATAGGGTCACAATTAACCACGGTGGCCTTCTCTTTCTCTAAGACTACAATCTGTGCTTTTAGTTTCTCTATCTCTGCTTTGATAGGGTCACAATTAACCACAGTGGCCTTCTCTTTCTCTAAAACTACAATCTGTGCTTTTAGTTTCTCTACCTCTGCTTTAATAGGATCACAATTTACCACAGTGGCCTTCTCTTTCTCTAAGACTGCAATTTGTGCTTTCAATCTTGCGATTTCATCTTGGAGGGGCTTGGGATTTACCATTGTGGCCTTCTCTTTCTCTAAAACTGCAATCTGTGCTTTCAATCTGGCAATTTCATCCTGAAGAGATTTAGTATCCACCAGCGATTTCTTGGCCTCAGACAATGCGAGGTCCGCCTTTGCTTTTTCCGCTTGTAAGGCAGCCAAATCTGCTTTCAATTTGATTAATTCTGCTTCCGATGCCGCGAGCTTCGTTTTGAACGGGGTGCAATCTTCTGCAGCCGTTTTCGACATATCGGTATTCGCCGATTTCTTCAGATTTTCGTTTTCCAATTTTAAAACCGCAATTTGCGCCTTCAACGCGGCTATTTCGGCATCCTTATTTTTGCTCACGTCGTCGCACAATTTTTTAGCGATGAGCAATTGATCGTGCGCGTTTTTCCATTTCGAAGCTTCATTTTTTGCTTCCGCGGCTTCGGTAACGGCTAATTTACTTCTGTTCTCGGCTTGTTCCAACGCTATTTGAGCCGCCCGCACTTTAGCCTTTTCTCGCTCTAATTCCAAGGCGATTTGTGCATTTCTGCGGGACTCATCGGACCATTTTTTCTCCAATTCCGCAATTTTTACATCGCAGGGTTGTTTTAGGGCTTCCCCCGAGAGACGGTCTACCTGATCCTTCAATATTTTATTTTCAGCTTCAATATCTGATTTTGCCTTTTTCAGGAGTGCGATTTCTGCTTGTAATTTATCGATTAACGCTTGTAAACTCTTTTTCTCTTCGTCACATTTTTTAAGCGTTTCTGCCCCAAATTTCTTGGCTTCCTCCAATTCAATAAGCGCTTTATTGCGATCGGCTTTCGCCAATTCGATCTCGGCTTTCGCTTTATTAATTTCGGGAGCACAATCGATTTTAATGGTATCTACCCTTGGCAATCCTGAATTTTTCTCAGATGCCAAGCGGATCAAGCGCGCGCGCTCGTCGTTCCATGCCTTTTCTTTTAAAAGAATTTCGGCTTCCTTCTTCTTAATTTGCGCTTCAATATCGCTTTGGGCCTTTTTGCATTTTTCTGCATCTAGTTTCCAAATAGCCAATCTATCGGTACATTCTTTTTGTGCTTTCTGCGCTTCTTGCTGCAAGGTTATAATTTTTTTGTCCTTCTCGTCTAATTCCAACTTCCATTTTTTCTTTTCGGCTTCTAAGGCAATGGCGGACTCGTTTTTGGCTTCGTCCTTTATGGTCGTAGTCTCCTTTTTAGTTTCAAAAATGGTATCGCGTTCTACTTTTACAATTTTAATTTGTTGGGTATCGCGCTGAATGAGGGTGTCGTAAAAGGTTTCTTTTTGGAAATAGGAGTAACGCTTGGTCCGTTTATCGCAACCGCCAATTTTTGAACGAACACCGAAGTAAAAGCTTCCCCCAGAATACGCTGAATTTTGAATATAACTACCCAACCCACTTAAATTATCGGTACCTATTATTACAGGACCAAGGCGACCGTATACGCCCACATGCAGGGCGGTGTAATCGTTGGCGACTGTTATGGGGAACCCATATTCGTATTGTTCGGTTTGCCAGCGCGGGGTTATATTGAGGTAAGAAGCCCGGCGCAATCCCACCGAATTGGCACGCTTTAGGTTCTGTGTCCAATACGTTCCGATGTGCAATTTACCGCCTAAATATTGGTCAAACTGCACGTTCAAGGCCGCGGGGGTCGTACTATTTATATCACTACGTTGTTCTGCACCGAGCGCTTGGAACAATCGATTTTCAAGATTGTTCAAGCGATCTTCCCCTCCTACTTGGGTATTTTGCATGACTTTTGGATCCACAATCCAGTTGGTATTTCCAGCTGAAACGATTTGAGATCCTTCACCCCAATAGTTAATAAATCCTAAGTCGGTAATACTCGCCCCAAGTTTCCAACGGTATTGCTGTTGGATCTCGCGATCGCAGTGGCTTTGACCGAATGCCTTTTTAGCTCCATTGGGTCGGTATTCGTAAACAACGCCTAAATCGGTACCCACACCTACGCCATCGGCAAAATCGAAGGACATTCCCAAAGGACGGTCAAGAGTCGTGTAGGCGCCCGTATTGCTGCGAAACATGCGGCCGTTAAATTGATTGACATCAATATTTTTGGCATCGCTACTTACGGAGAAATTGAGATTATCGCTACCCAAATGTGCCATACCCATACCAATAAGTAGTTTTAGGGTTGTACCCCATTTCCACACATGGATATCGTCGGTTTGTGCGATTCCTGCGAAATTCATGAACCATTCTTGGTAGCGTTCGGTATTGATGGAGAATTCGTTTTGATTGATGGTTTTGCCGGCATTTTTATTAAGATGTGGCAAGCCGTAACGGAGAATTCCCCCAAAATCACCATTCACCCCGTTAACGGAGAAGCCCGAAACCTCTTTAAAACCAAAGCCAAAAGTCCCCACTTCATCCACCGGGATGAAGAACGACGGACCGTTAACTTCGGCTAAATAGTTGAGTTTAAAATTCGCGATATCGGTATTAACGGGCAACCAATCTTGTTGGAAGGCCAAGGAACCGTTGATATCGGCATATTGGGCGGGATAGCTCTGATCGATCCAAGCGCCAAGGCGGAACGGGGCCTTGTATTGCATGAAATTATTTTCTAAAGAAACGGAAGCGCCCCACCAGTTGATGTAGGCGCGATTGGAGGGATTGGTTCGGGAAAGCGCCGGATTCAAGCTGTAAGAATAGGGGCTGTTGTAATCGCCCACTACCAGTCCCATGGCATGTTGGGCCTTTACATTTGTGCTGCAGAGCGCGAGAATACCTAAGAGTATGGAGCTAATTCGTTTCATTTTCTGGGATATTTAAAATTCAAAAATAAGTCGATTTGAAGTTTAACCGCACAAAAAGTGTTCCACGAATACTTTTTTATTGATAACACGTGTTATCGTTTATCGGGTATTCAATTAGTTAAACGAAGCGTACGTATTGATTTTGATTGGTGGCGATTACCTTTGTCAAAAATGAAAACGTTTTTAAAATACCTTTTTACCTTCTTGATGGGCATAGTGGTTGGGCTTGCAGGCCTTGTGGTAATTGGAATTGTGGTGCTCGCAAGTTCAGATTTTGCTAAAGAAAAGCCTGAGATTCCTGCCAATGGCGTCTTGCGCATTGCCCTGCCCATGAGCATGGAAGAAAAGGACGCGGGAGAATCGATCGGACGTTTAATAGGCGCTTTTTCAGGCGATACGCCCTTATCGTTGAATGCCTTTAAACGCATCATTAAAAATGCAGCCGATGACTCGCGTATTGTGGCCATTAGTTTAGATCCCGGACTGTTTTCGGGTGGATTGGCAAAAGCACAAGAAATTCGGCAGTATATAGACACCTTCCAGGCCTCCGGCAAGCCGGTTTGGTGTTACAGTGAAAACTTTTCAGAGCAAGGATTTTACATTGCAAGCACCTGCGATCGTGTTTTCGCCAATCCCAAGGGGGTGGCTGAATTTAATGGATTTTCGAGTGGAATTGTAATGTATAAAGGGCTTTTAGACAAAATGGGATTGGATGTTCAGGTGTTCAAAGTGGGCAAATTCAAAGGGGCCGTGGAACCCTACATACAAGAAAAATTATCCGATAATAATCGCGAGCAAATTGCTTCTTACTTGGGAAGTCTTTTTAAGGTTCAGCTCGATCAAATTGCACTCGATCGGAACGCCAACCGCGACTCCCTTCTGAACTTTGCCTTATATGGTAATTCCTATTTGATGAACAATTGCCAGAAGGCGGGTTTAATCGATAAATTGGTTTATTTCGATGAATTTGAAGCTTTTTTAAAATCCAAACATCCCGATTATGCCTGGGTGGAGCGTGCCAATTATCCCGACGAGCCGGCTGATTATGCGTACGAAGAAGATAAAATTGCGGTGGTTTATTT
>CAMBBZ010000059.1 GCA_945863965.1 Chitinophaga pinensis
GTGGAGTTAGGGGGAATCGAACCCCCGTCCGAATGTGCGACCGCTGGCGCTTTCTACAGGTTTAGGTACCGATTGTTTTTCGTGAATCAATGGGCCCGGACCCCGCCCTTATGATTCCTTAGTAAGTGAAATAATGATTCCGGTCACCCACTACCCCGAAATCATACCTGTGCAGGTCGATTGCCTCTGTTGGTTTCCAGCACAAGTCAAGGAAACCGAAGCAACTAGCAAGTGCGCTATCCGTCGGATTAGGCAGCTAGGGCGTAATTGTTTTCGCCTCTTAAAAAGTTGAAAGTTTTGATTTCGGTGCAATACTTCCAACGCACCACCTGCTTACACCGCAACCCATCACCCCGTCAATTCCGATTAACCCCGTGTGGTTCGCTTTATTAAAGCCTACAAAAATAAAGCTTTCTGCCCGCAATACCCCTAAATATTCGTCTAAAACCGCTCCAAAACGATAAATTTCCCCCGAAAAATTAATAAACACCCTTCGCCCTACTCCCTTATTTTTGTAGATCCATGCGATTCAATATCCGTGTTTCCGCCCTTCTCGCCCTCGGTATCATCCGCATTTCCCTTCAGGCCCAATACCCCTGCAAACAAGTCAAATCACCCCTCCTTACCAATACTAAAAAAGCCTTCGAAATTGTCAGTATTCTTGTCGATGCCTGCGACGGTAATAACGAAGGTGAAAATGAGATGCTCCAAATTATTACCGGCTATCAACCCCTAAAAGTAAACGCATTTTCGGTCGCCAACTATAAAACCGGACGCGTAAACTGGGGCAGCAGCAGCAATCCCTTCCTTGGATTTGCCACCAAATCAAATGCCCTCAACCAAAAAATAAACGCCATTAACCAACAAATAAAAAAAAGTCAAAATTGTGGGCACTTTATCCTCCTAACACCTACCGATTTCATTCCCCCACATAGCAAAGTCCTCATTATCACAAGTACCGATTTTAACCCCTCCGCACACGATTTCTCCCCCTTAGAAGACACTCTTTTTGTATTGGTCCAAAAACCAGGAAATACCGCTGGGCATTTTGTAAATCATGGCACTTCCGATACCCGAACCCTCATTTTACAGCACGGAAGCCAAGCCGATACCGTAACCTACAACCGATCTAAACTTAAAAAACAAAACGGAACCGAAGGCCCTGAAGATGGCGCAGTGGTAAATTTCAACCAAACGGGCACCCCTCAATACACCAATAACGGCTGTAAAATTCCCGTACCCGAACCCAGTCTCAGCGCGGGTAAAGACCTCTTACTCGACTGCGATGCCGCCTTCGTTTCCCTTAACGGAAAAATCGAAGGTTTTCCTTGCTATCATTGGAAAGCCAACCCCCTACATTCGGGTAAATTTAACGATTCAACCCTGCCGAACCCCCGTTTCAATCTCAACTCCAACAAACCCGATTCCATCGTATTTACCCTTACGGCGTATTCCTTTTGCGGGGGAAGCCTTTCGGATAAAATTACCGTAAAATTCCCACAAGCCCCAACGGCACGCCTCTCTTTCGATACATTAAATGGCATGCAATGCTTCGAAAACCTATCCGATGGTGGCAATTACTACGAATGGCAATGGCGTTCTCAGGCTTCCCCCAAAGACAGTTTATGGGGAAGTACCAATCGCAACGAGAAACCTTGTTTTCCCATAGATACGTTTGCCCAAACCCTATGCTTGAATGTTATAAATACGCAAAATGGATGCCGCGATTCGGTTTGTATTTCTTGGAAAAATAAACCTCAACCATTGGAACATTACGTGCAACTGGCCAACGTTTTTACCCCCGGAACCGATGGATTTAATGACGAATTACACGTAATACATAAAGGATTAATACAACTAAAATGGCGAATTTACGATCGCTCGGGTGCAGAAGTATTCACCTCCAATCAAACCAACGAATCTTGGAATGGACGCGTTTACAATACCGGATTGGAATGCAGCGCCGGTGTGTATTTTGCCATAATTAGCTATCAACTCGAAGGGGAAAGCGAACAAACCTTATCCCAAACCATTACGCTCATTCGGTAAACCAAGCCACGATGCGTTAAAACAGATACCCGAATTTTACCTTAATGAATAGCGGAGGGAATAGTCTTCTAAAAAATTGTTTATTTTTACACCCACTATTCATATTCAACTTATACAATTATGAAAATTACCGAATTAGTAACAAGGTTCATTGCCAAACACAAAATATTGTGGAAACTTTTTTACCCATTAACTAAATTTTCCAATGGGATCTTATTTCAAAAACAACAATTTCAAGATGAACCTTATTTAAAAGAAATAATGGGTGTTCTTGAAAACCCTATTGTATTAAATGGACCATTTAAAGGATTGAAATATCCAAATTTTCAATCTTTTGGGAGCGCTATATTCCCAAAAATTCTTGGAAGTTACGAATCTGAAATTGCCCCTGTTTGGAATAAATTAATTGAAAACAAGTACGATATCATTATAGATATAGGTTCTGCCGAAGGTTATTACAGTGTAGGCATTGCAAATATTTTAAGAGAAAAATCTACCATACTTGCAGTAGATATTAGCCCTAAAGCACTTGAATTACTCAAAAAAATTGCTGAATTAAATGGCTTGGAAAAATTTATTGAAACCAAAACAAGTCTTAATTCTGATGAAATCGGTACGCTATGTGAAGGAAAACGGAATTTCATTTTAAGCGATTGTGAAGGATACGAAAGAGAACTTTTCTCAAAAAACAACATTCAATCATTCCTTTTATGCGATTTGCTAATAGAAGTTCATGATGCAAAAGTACCAGGAACTTCAACTTATTTGATCGATTTATTCAATGAAACACATACCATTGAAAGGATTTTTTCCGTAGATGATTTCCAAAAAACAAACTACTATGAATTTGATGAATTAAAAACACTTTCATCCCCGGCAAAATTCAAAATGCTTTCAGAAGGCAGAAGCCATATACAAGAATGGCTTTACATGCTGCCTCGGAAGTAAATAACAACAGTTCTAATTATAGAGAAACACGTATGGCCTTAGGGCCTATTACAGACTCACAAACCAAGCCACAATACGCTCCGCCGCTTGACCGTCCCATTTCTCGGGAATACCGCCTTGCTTCCAATCGCCGGAAACCAATTGCGTAAGGGATTTCTGAAGCGCCACCGGCTCCGTACCAATCAACTCATTCGTGCCAATAGCAACTGTTTCAGGTCGCTCGGTACTATTGCGCATCGTTATGCACGGCACGCCCATTACCGTTGTTTCCTCCGTAATGCCGCCCGAATCCGTAACCACGCCTTTGGCGTGTTTCACCAAATAATTAAACTCGAAATACGACAGCGGACCTGTTTTAATCACATTTTCGGGTTCAATGCCGAACTGCTCCATGTTTTTTAGGGTACGTGGATGCACGGGAAAAACCACCGGAATATCCTTCAACGACTCCCGTATGGCAGTGAAAATACCGTTCAGCTGCGCGGCATCGTCTACGTTCGATGGCCGGTGCAGCGTCATAACGACATAATTTTTCGCTTGCAAACCCTCCGCTTCCCAAAGCGCGGGCGCATGCAAATCATTTTGGTGGTGCAGTAAGGTATCAATCATCGTATTTCCCACAAAAACAATTTTCTCGGGGGAAATTCCCGAACGGCGCAGGTTTTCATTAGCAACCTCGGAGGTGGTAAAAAACACATCGCTGATGGCATCGGTAACCAATCGATTGATTTCTTCAGGCATGGACCAATCGCCGCTGCGGATACCGCCTTCCACATGCGCCACTTTAATTTGGAGCTTTTTCGCGGTGACGGAACAAGCAAGGGTACTGTTCACATCGCCTACCACTATAACCCAATCGCAGGGATTGGCAAGAAGTTCTTTTTCAAAGGCAATCATTATAGCAGCGGTCTGCTCAGCATGGGTACCGCCACCGCAATTCAAATTGGCATGAGGCTCGGGAATATTGAGTTGCTCAAAGAACGATCCCGACATGCTTTTATCATAGTGTTGACCGGTATGCACCAAACGAAAATCGATGGCTTGACCGGCTGTTTTAGCGTTATGGATAGCCCTAATTATAGGGGCAATTTTCATAAAATTCGGACGTGCACCGGCTACTATGGTTAAAAGCATAGTGCAAAGTTAAGGATGTAGCCCAAAACTAATTCGATTTAAGAAATTGAAATTTTATTTAAAATTGAAAAATTCACCCACACTTGAAACAATATAATCTTGTTCTTCAATATTCATTTCAGTGTGCATTGGCAAAGAAAGAACACTTCCACATAGTCTATCAGAAACTTCAAGGGACACTCTCGAAAAGACGCAGTCGGCGAAAGCTTTTTGCTTGTGCAAGGGCAACGGGTAATATATCATTGTCGGGATTCCTTTTTGCGCTAGAAAAGCTCTCAAATCATTTCTGATACCTGCATCGACTTGGATCGTATATTGATGAAAAACATGACTAGAATAATCAAATAATTGTGGTGTTAAAATTTGATTAAAATCCGAAAAATTACGCGTATAAAATTCGGCAAGATCGAAGCGTCTTTTTTCATACTCATCCAAATACTTTAATTTAACATCTAAAATAGCCGCTTGTATCGTATCCAACCTAGAATTCACTCCGACTAGATCATGGTAATATTGTATTTTTTGCCCATGATTTGCAATCATACGAATTTTATCAGCCAGTTCTTGGTTATTAGTGAATATAGCACCCCCATCACCAAATGCACCTAGATTTTTTGAAGGAAAGAAACTCGTAGTTCCGATATCCCCAATGCAACCAGCTCGGACTACCCGCCCGTCAGAAAATTTATAAACGGCACCCAATGCTTGAGCGGTATCCTCAACCACATATAAATTATATTTTTTAGCAATCTCTAATATTGGCTCCATATGTGCACATTGGCCAAAAAGATGAACGGGCACTATTGCTTTCGTCTTTGAAGTTATGGCCGATTCAATTTGATTAATATTGATATTATAAGACGAAAAATCAACGTCTACTAAAACCGGCTGTAATCCTAGCAATTTCAACACTTCAGCGGTAGCTACATACGTAAATGAAGGCACTATCACTTCATCACCTTGCTTTAAATCAAGCGCCATGAACGCTATCTGCAAGGCATCGGTTCCATTCCCGCAGGAAATAACATTACTAGCACCTAAATATTTTTCAAGGTTTTCTTCAAAATCACGAACAATTTTGCCCTTCACAAACCTAGCCTCGTTGATTACCGCCTGTATGGATGAATCGACATCATCTTTAATTCTTAAATATTGCCTATTCAGGTCAACCATTTGTATATTAATATTATCGTTCAGCTGCGGCATTTGTTGTTTAGTAAGATTTTTTTAGGGATAGGAACTTAACAAAATTATGTTATAATCGGGTACATTGCAAGCGGAGAAATAGAATTGGAACCACACCTATTTAACAGCAAATTTTCTAATTTTCCGAATAACGTTGAATTAGTATTTCCTGTATATCTGTCATTTTCTTTTTATAATTGTAACGTTCGCACATGTACTTTTCTCCATTAACAGACAATTCTTTTGCCAACGACTCATCTTTTAATAATAATAGAATTTGGGCACCCAATTCAGCGACATTACCCGGCTCATAGCATAGTCCACCTTCCTTAAGACGTTCAACATTGGTCTCGTCGCGTTCCATAATTACAGGCAAACCACACGCTTGAGCATCCAATGCGCTCAATGTGTTTTGCTTTGGAAAAACAGCTATATCCGCAGCCGAATAATATTGATAGAGCTCATGATTTCGGGCAGGTCCAAACAAATGAAGTTGAATCAATTCGTTTGCAAATGTTTTATTGAAGTGTCTATTTTGATATTCTTCATTTTTGGGTCCCACGAAAACAAGATCCAAATGAAAATCTATTTGATCTTCAATAATTTTTATGGCATCTAGAATAATTTCGGGCTGCTTGAAATGATCAAACTTACCCGTGTATAGCAGCACCCTGCCACGAATATTGGTTTGAGGAAGAAAATCTTTGAATTGAACATTCACTTTTCTGAAAAGCTCAACATCTGTACAAATCTCATTATCGAAAATTTGATTCTCTTCAAATCCAAACCACTGTAGCACCTTTTTATTTTCCAAAGCGGTGTAGAACATAGGCGCATTGATCTTTTTCAACCTATTTACAATCAAAGGCTTAAAAATCAAATTCAAATAAATACCGCCTAAAAATGTTACATCTTTAAACTGTGAAAACAGCGTATGTGTGTCAGCAGTTATGAACCTTTTTCCAATTTGTCGAAAAATAGACCACGCATAAGTGGGACTTTCCAAACCATGGTAAAACACGATTTCGGGGTTGATTTCTTCAATCTTACGATTCAAACCCTTCATAAACACGCCTGCCTTCTTTTTACCCGTTTTAAAAGATCCCAATCGGATGATTTCCACCCCATATTGTTCCTCAACTTTCGAATCGGCCTTATGAATATCTTCTGCCCTTAAGTTCCATAAATCTAAATTATCGGAAGTCAAGATTATGACCTCCAAGCTAGGATGGGCAAATCGAGCGAATAAATTGCTATCGTAACCCATTTCCGGATGGAACTGATATACTACATGAACAATTTTGATTTTCATATGCTTAATTTCCCAAAAATTCTACAATTGATGCTCTAATCTTATCCGCTGCATTGCCATCTCCATAGACACCCTGATTATACGCACCAGGAGTAACGGAAATTGCCTCTTTTAAGATAGATAGATCGTCAAAAACCAGCACATTCCATTGATTTTCTAAGGTTTCTATCCATTCCGTTTCCGGACGTAAAGTCACGCAAGGTTTTTTCACAAACCACGCCTCTTTTTGCAATCCTCCAGAATCGGTAATGATGCGATCCGCGTTCAACAGATATCCCAAATTACCAATATAACTCTGCGGCTCTATAAATTTGATATTGTTAAAATCGCTAAAATCGATGCCGTATTTTTCTAACAACGATGAAGTTCGCGGGTGAATTGCGAAATAAACGGGCTTGTCTAACGAATTCATTTCTTTAAGAATTTGCGACATTCTTTCGGGGATGTCTGTATTGTAAGGACGATGAATGGTGGCGTAATAGTAGGCCTGATCAACTGGCTTAGAAACCACGTTTTTCTCAGTGGATATTCTAAGAATGTCCATCATAATATCGCCGGTCATTATAACCCCCCTGGTGATGCCCTCTTTTTTTAGATTGTTCACCGAAACATGCGAAGGAACCAGCAAAAGCGAACTAATATGATCCGTCAAAACCCGATTGATTTCTTCGGGCATGGTTCTGTTGTAACTCCGAAGTCCCGCCTCAATATGAGCAATAGGGATGTTCAATTTCGATGCGGCTAGTGCAGCGGCCAAGGTGCTGTTGGTATCTCCATAAACAATCAACAGATCTGGCTTTTCTTGCAACAGTATCTCTTCGATTTTTTCGAGCATCGACCCCGTTTGTTTACCGTGACTTGCGCTTCCTACATGTAATTGATATTTGGGTTGTTCTAGGCCAAAGTCATTGAAAAAAACTTGGCTCATATTCTCATCGTAATGCTGACCTGTATGAATAGAAATGAATTCATAATCATCCAAATCACGAAAAACCATTTCCAACGGTGCTGCTTTAATAAATTGAGGCCTAGCACCCACCACACTTATAACTTTCTTTGGCATTGAAACAAAATTACATGATTATCCGAATAATACTCTAAAAATGGTCTTGTTCAACACCAATGCAGTAAATTTGAAAATTAATCAATTCGCAATTTTAATCAAACCATGAAAACTCAAAGTGCCGACAATAAACACAAACAAAATCTATTGTTTATGGCGAGTTTCTTCCCAACGAGAATTTTTCCATTTAAAGGCCCATTCATTAAAAATTTTGCCAATGTAGCCTCTAATGATTTCAATCTAACGATTCTAACCGTAGAGGCAGATCCGGAGTTGAAATCAAGATTTACAATAGAAAAGTCACAAGTAGCTAATTTTACTCAATACACCGTTTTTTATAATCCCAACTACTCAAATATCCCCCTTATAAAGTCAATTCTCAACTTTTATCATTTTTTATTGGGATGTATCAGTGCTTATAAAAGCATCACCAATGAAAAAGGACCAATTGACTTGCATCATCTTCACTCATCCCTGCCCATGGGGATTTTCGCCTTGTATTTAAAGTTCTTCAAACGCACTCATTATGTATTTTCAGAACAAGTAACCATATATATCTACGACCGATATAAACAATTACCCTTTTACAACAAATGGCTTCATAAACTGATTTTCAAAAATGCATCAGCGATTTCAGGTTTAACCCATTATCACGCAACAGAGATTATCAAATGTGGCTTGGCAAAAGACATCAACGTCATTCCAAATGTAATAGATATCAGAAATTACGATTGCAAGGAAAATGTAAATTCAACCGAAGTATTCAAATGGGTGCACATGTCTACCTTATCGCCCGTTAAAGGGGTGGATGATCAAATTAAAGCCTTATCATTGGTTCTTCAAAGAGGTTTTACCGTTGAGTTTACCATCATTGGAGGAGATCAATCAAGAATAGAAGAATTAAAATTGCTTGCCAAAGAATGCGGAGTTGAAAACAACATTCATTGGCTTGGATGGCTAGATAGAGAAGAATTTGTTCCCATTTTAAAATCATCTGATCTTTTCCTACTCAATAGCGAATTTGAAACATTCTGCGTAGTTGCCGCTGAAGCACTCGCTTGCGGAACACCTGTGGTGTGCCCATCCATCGGCCCACTAAAAGAATTTGTTCATGAGAAAAACGGAGTTTTCTTCAACGAAAGAACGCCAACTCACATCGCCGACGCTGCCATTGAATGCATGAACAACCTAAAATCCTTCAATCCCAAGATAATCTCAAATGAAATTCAAGAGAAATTCGGGCCCGAATCGGTATTAAACGCCTTCAAAGAGTTATATCTCAGCATCAAATTTTAAATTATACCTTTGCATATATGAAGATTAAATTTGGCATTATTGGCTTGGGGCATATAGGTAAGCGACATGCCGCTTTGATTTTTCAAAATGAAAATTGCGAACTTATAGGCTTAGTCGATACCAACCCTCATGCTATTGAAGGACTGGATTACCTCAAAAACATTCCCCTTTTTGGAAGTATCGATGATATGTTTGAATCTCAATTGCGCCCGGATGTAGTTGTAGTCGCTACCCCAAATGGGTTGCATGCGGAGCATGCTATCCAAGCTTTAAACAAAAGAGCTCACGTAATCATCGAAAAACCCATGGCACTCACCGTAAAAGAATGCGAGGAAGTGATCATGACGGGCTTGAGAGTTTCTAGGCAAATCTTCATAGTAAAACAGAACCGTTACAGCCCGCCATCACTGTGGCTGAAAGAAATCGTCGATAAAAAAATCATAGGAGATATTTACATGGTTCAAACCAACTGCTATTGGAATCGAGATGAAAGATACTACTCCGTGAGCAATTGGAAAGGCACCAAAAAGCTCGACGGCGGAACCCTTTTTACCCAATTCAGCCACTTTGTAGATATCATTTATTGGGTATTTGGCGACATCAAGAACATAAAATCTGTTAGTAGTAACTTCAACCATGCAACTACCACAGAATTTGAAGACTCGGGTTTTGTAAATTTCCAGTTTGAAAACGGCGGAATAGGAAGCATCAATTATTCAACATCAGTTTGGGATTCAAACCTCGAAAGTTCTATTACCGTAATTGGCAGTAATGGCTCCATCAAAATTGGGGGACAATACATGAATAAAATTGAGCATTGCAACATTAAAGATTACACCATGCCCGAATTGAAGGAAACGAATCCGCCCAATGATTACGGTCCTTACAAAGGATCCGCGGCCAACCACCATTATGTAATCGAGAATGTAGTCAAAACCTTAAAAGGCGAAGACACAATCTCTACCAACGCTCTTGAAGGCATGAAAACTGTTGATATAATTGAAAAAATTTACAAATTAACAGACCATGTATAAAACCCAATGGGCATTATAATCCGACAATCCTTAAAGGCATCCCTTTCCAATTATATTGGCGTTATTATTGGTTTTGCTTCCCTCATCTATTTCTTTCCTAAATTCTTTACACCCTCTGAATTAGGCGCCGTAAGACTTCTGATTGAACTGGGTGCCATAATTGGCGCTTTTGGACTCTTTGGAACTACCTACTCCATAAATAGGTTCTTCCCGTACTTCAAGAATCCTCCCTACCATAATGGCTTCTTCTTTTGGGTCTTTTCTATCCCTTTGCTTGGATTTGCAATTATCAGCTTCAACTACTTCTTTTTTGAATACGACTTCATTAAACTATTCAAATCTAAAGATGCCCACCTCATAGAACAGATTTATCCCATGCTCATTTTCCTGATTTTGGGCGTAATGGGACAGACGGTGCTCGAATCGGCAAGTGCCAATCATGGGCGCATCGCCGTGCCCAATTTCCTCCGAGAAATACTGATTCGTGCCATCCTTTTAGCAAGCGCCGGATTGTTTTACCTGCGCTACATCTCTTTTGATATGGCCTGTTGGTTCGTGGCTATTGCCTACCTATTGGCATTTTTAGGCAACCTCCTTTACCTAAGAACACTTACTCCTATTAACTTAAAACCCGATTTTAATTTCCTCAAAGAAAATCCCTCCATCAAAAAAGACGGTATTCAATTTACCGCTTGGCTTTTTATTTCCAGCGCCGCTGCGCTATTTATTTCTAAGATAGATTTCATAATGATATCCACGACCAAATCACTTTCCGACACCGCTATTTATAGCATCGGTTTCTATATTGCGGTACTCATCGAAATTCCCAAAAGAAACATTTCACAAATTGCCACACCCATTATCGCCGAACACGCAAAAAATAAAAATTTAACGGCCTTATCGACTTTGTATAAACAAATGTCAAACACGCAATTCTTAATTGGTTCTCTGTTGTTTCTGTTACTATGGACAAATGCCGATACCCTATTCGATTTTATGCCTAATGGTGAATTCTACCGCAGTGGCAAAGCCGTTATATTTATTATTGGGAGTGGCAAAGTATTGGAAATGATTTTCGCACCCGTGAGTCCCATCATTAATAATTCCCCCTTCTATTTTTGGAATTTCATTACCGCAATCATTGCCATTATTTCAGCCGTATCTCTCAATTATTGGTTAATCCCCATATACGGCATAAATGGTGCCGCCGCAGCCACGCTGATTACCTCGTTTGTGATGTACGGACTAAGTGCCCTCATTGTTCAAATCTATTGGAAAATAAACCCCTTTCACAAAACCCAATTAATCAGTTTAGCACTCCTAATAATGGGTATTGGAATAAGTACAATCCCTTTAGATGTGCTTGGAAACTTTTGGGGAAACTCCCTAAAAACAATAGCCATAATAATTTTATTTATTATGGCTATCTATAAAACCTCTGTATCACCAGAAGTCAAAAACGGATTGCAAAATTTCGTTTAACAAAAACACGATAACTTTGTAA
>CAMBBZ010000060.1 GCA_945863965.1 Chitinophaga pinensis
TGCGACCCTATCGCGTTTGGGGATATCCATTTTTGCCCATCGCCTATTTGATATTGGCCGGTTTTGTGGCATTGGGCATTCTTGTTAGTCAATTCAACATTGCTATAACAGGAATTGGAATCGTGGCATTGGGTTGGCCAATTTATTACGTATTTCAGCGTAAAAATGCGGTGCCAAGCTGAGCATATTTTGGGTAGTCTATAACAGATCGCTTACTATGTGTCCGTAAAAAAATGGTGAATCTTCCATAGTTTGCTGTGTATTTGTTTCGGTATTATACCAAATGATATTGTACGCTATGGTAGAAAATTATGCGGCTTATTACAATTATTTTCAAAAAGTTTGCTTTGATTAATAGAATTGTTGTCCATAAAAAGTTGGATGTAATGAATATGAGTGCGAATTTTGAAAACAACAATATTATTAAAAAAGTATTAAATCATTGAGTAATAATTATAATAGTAACATCACATTGAATTACATTTTGGGGTAATTAATATTTGTTTGATAACACAAGCATCTTAATTGTGAAACATGGTTATTTTACTTTCGTCAAATGAAAAAATTCATCTTACTTACACTAATGACGGTTCTTTCTCAAATACTAATGTCCCAATCATCAGTATCTGTTAGAATCAATTCGGCAACAGACGATTTCGAAGAATGGTTAAAACCCATTGGTACTCAAACTCAATCGAAAACAGTAGGAGGTATGGATGCAGGTAGTTCCGATCTTGAATTTGGAACAGAGGCATCAGGCAATGATCCTCAAATGGTTGGTTTGCGGTTTAACAACCTGAACATACCTCAAGGGGCGCTAATTACCAATGCCTACATCCAATTTAAAGTAGATGCCTTTAGCAAAAACAGCAATCCTTGTGTGGTTTTCATCAAGGCCCAGGATACAGATAGTGCTGGAACATTTACCTCCATTAATTTTGACTTAACTAGCAGATTAAAACTTAAAGATTCTGTTGTTTGGAATGTTTCTGGTGCTTCATGGGGTACTGTAGGAAGTGCGGCAGCAGATCAAAGGACCACAGACATATCTATCCTTGTTCAGCAGTTAGTAAATCGCTCAGGATGGAAGAATAACAATTCAGTTGCATTTTTTCTATACGGTTCTGGTACAAGAGAAGTTGAATCGTTTGATGGCGATGCACAAGGAGCGCCGCTACTTGTAGTCCAATACGTAGAAACAAAGAAAATCACAAAACGTATTTCTGCCGCAGATGATGATATGGAAGAATGGTTACCTGCCAAAACTGGTCAAACCCAATCCAAATCAGTTGGGTCACTCGACGCGGGAAGTTCAGATTTGGAATTTGGTACTGAAGCTTCGGGTAACGATCCACAAATGGTTGGAATGCGTTTTAATGGAATAAATATCCCAAAAGGTTCGGTTGTAAAAAATGCTTACATCCAATTCACCGTGGATGCAATTTCTAAAAATAACGATCCGTGTAAAATAACAGTTGTTGGGGAAAATTCTGACAGCGCTTTATCTTTTGTAACAAGCATTAGCAAAAATATTAGTTCAAGACCCAGAACCACAGATTCCACATTATGGACAGTTTCTGGCAATAGTTGGGGCACCATTGGTTCCGCAACCGCAGATCAGCGCACACCCGATATATCAAACGTAGTGCAAGCAATCATCAATCGTTCAGGTTGGAAGGAGGGAAATCCCCTAAGTTTCCTCATGTATGGAACTGGCACAAGAGAGGTTGAATCATATGATGGAGATGCACCGAAAGCTCCATTATTAGTAGTAGAATACGTTCCTGTGAAATCTGTAAGTATTCGTGTATCGTCAACAGAAGACGATCTAGAAGAGTATATTTCTGCCAAATCAGGGCAAACACAAGCTAAAAGTGTGGGAGGCCTAGACGCAGGTAGCAGTGACTTGGAGCTTGGTGGAGAAGATAAAGGCAATGATCCTCAAATGATTGGAATCAAGTTTAACAAAATTCAAATTCCTTATGGCGCTCGAGTAACAAACGCTTATATACAATTCACCGTTGATGCGATTGGTAAAAATAGTGATCCGTGTATTTTAACCTTAAAAGCCGAAAACGTGGATTCTGCAGTGTCATATGACGCAACAAAAACCTATAACATTTCAAGTAGAAAATATACCACGGATTCCGTATTGTGGACAGTTAAAGGTTCTACGTGGGCTACAGTGGGAGCAGCCACGGTTGATCAACGCACCCCCAACATCGCCTCCTTAATCAATAATATTCTCAATAAACCAAATTGGAAGTCAGGTAATAGTTTTGCTGTAAATATTGTTGGTTCAGGAACTAGAGAAGTAGAGTCGTATGATGGTGATGCGCCAAAAGCACCATTATTAGTCATTGAATATTTCGGTGGTAACGCCTCTCCTACGAAACCTAAAATCCCTGTTGTGAATTATCCGATAGCCAAAAAATCTGATTGGTTATATCAAGATAGTGGATTCAATTTGCTCTCAAATTGGAAAAATGCGAGTTATCTTTCTGATACCAATTGGTATTTCGGGCCGGCTCCCTTAGGCTACGGGCAACCAACATTTACCTCAACAACCATATTGTCTGGACCTGTAAACAATAAAACAATTACACATTATTTCCGTAAACCATTCAATATAATAGATTTAACACTTTTAACAGACACTTTAGATTTGCAATTGTTGTGCGATGATGGTGCTGTGGTTTACATCAACGAAAAAGAGGTTGTAAGAAAAAATATCAGTTCATCAACTCTTGATTATAAGACAAAAGCCTCAAAGAGTGTTCAATCGCCTTTAGACAGGGTGTATTGGTTATATAGTATTCCCAAAAGCATGTTGCAAAGCGGAAAAAATAATATTGCTGTGGAAATCCACCAAAGTGATAGTTTAACTTCGGATGCCCTATTTGATTTGTCATTGAACAATCGTAAATTCCAACCCAACCCATCGGCAATGGGTTGCAATAACGCTACGGATCACATCGCATGTTACACTTCCGTTGTTCCAACTATTCAAGTTGATACTTTGACCATCCCTAAATCTCACAGATTTCAATCAATTCTTAAAACGGGTGATAAATACTCGGTCTCGGGAGTAGTACCTCGCAGTTTCGATTTTACTGCATATGTTGCAGACAAAGGCAATTCAAAGAAAGGGTATGTTGCGATTAATCATGAGATGGGTCCGGGGGCAGTTTCAATTTTAAACACACAATTTAATTGTAAAACAGGATTATGGCAAGTAGATTCAGTTAACCCTGTTGATTTCTCTGGTCCCTTAGTTCTTACCGCCGCCAATTGTTCGGGGGGAGTATCTCCTTGGGGAACTGTTGTAACATGTGAGGAGGTTAGTCCTGCAACTGGTGATAACAATACTGATGGCTATATCGATTTGGGATGGAATATTGAGATTGACCCCGTAACACGGAAAGTAAAACAATATGGCAATGGAATACCAGAAAAGTTGTGGGCCATGGGTAGAATGAGTCATGAAAATGTTGCATTCCTAAACGATAGCGTTACAGTTTATCAAGGTGAGGATGCGTCAGACGGCAATGTTTATAAATTCATTGCCGACAAAAAAACAGATCTTTCATCAGGTAACTTATTTGTGTTGAAACTTGATAATTCACTGAATTCATCAGGAGATCCGACGGGGTCCACTGGTACTTGGGTACAAGTTCCAAATACAACCAAAACTGAGCGTAATAATGTTAAAACAACCGCTGCTACTTTAGGTGGTACTAAGTTCGCTGGAGTTGAAGATATTGAAGTAAGTCCTTTAAGTGGAGAGTTGTTCTTTACTGCAAAAGGTGTAGGTCGTGTATACAAATTCAAAGACAATGGAACAACCGTATCAAATTTTAGCACATTTGCTGGTGGTGAATCGTATATAGTGAATTATGGTGGAGGTTTAGTTTCAGAGGATTGGGGCGGTGGAAATGATAACCTTACGTTCGATGATAAAGGCAATTTATGGGTATTACAAGACGGCGGTAGAAATCATATATGGATGTTAGCTCCTGACCACACACCTGCTAAACCTAAAGTTGAATTGTTCATGATTTCACCAATTGGTTCTGAACCAACGGGAATGACATTCACACCTGATTACAAATACATGTTTTTGTCGATTCAAGAGCCAAGTGCTAAAACATTACAGCAAAAAGACGTTGCTGGTAACTCTGTTTTCTTTGATAAAAGTCATGCCTTGGTAGTTGCAAGAAAGGAAATGTTTTTACCACAATTTTTGACGACTCCAATAATCTCTGGCCCAACAAGTGTGTTACCAAATTCAACACACAACTACACGGTGAGTAACTCTACAGTAAATCCTTACAAATGGTCAGTCACCAATGGAAGCCTATTGTCAGGAGATAGCACAAAAACTGTTTCGGTGAAGTGGGGTAGTACAAATGGATCTTTGAAAGTTATTGAAAACCAAAATCAATATTGTCAAAGCCCAGAAAAAGAAGCTTCAGTAATAATCGAATCTTCAAGGAATGCAGAATTGATTGAAAGAGAAGGTGTCTCAATCAAGCCAAATCCAACCTATGGAATCTTGAACATTAAAACTACCTTGGATGCTAAAATTTCAGTTTTAGACTACACAGGTAAAATAGTACTCAATGCAATTTCGCTTGCGAACCAGGAACAAATCTTAAACTTGGCGGATGTCAGTGCAGGGATTTACTATGTAGTTGTTACAAATGGTCAAAGCAAGCATACGTTCAAAATTTCAAAACTCTAATACAATCTTTTAAAAATGGGGGACTAAATGAGTTCCCCATTTTTTTGGTTACTTTTTGAATGCTTGCAAGATTTCAACCCAATAAATCTAACGGCTCCTGGGATGTAAACAATCCATTCAAAATCTATCCAAACCGAACCAATAACATCATCAATATTGAAGGGTTAACTAAAAACGAAAACAACACCATTCAAATTTTTGATGTGCAAGGAAAATTAGTCATCACAAAAACAATCAACGAAAAAGGAACGATAGATCTATCGGAACGAAACAAAGGCGTTTATATGATTAAGATTGTTGAGGTTGCACAGAGGACAGTGAAAATGTAATACGAGATATTCAACCAATTATCAAAAAAGCCACGCCCTAATAGGTGTGGCTTTTTACGTTAAAAAAATATTGCAGTAAACATTGCAGTAAGCCCCTTTTTTACCTTAAAAACCCAATATAAAAACCTTGTTTCTTAATCAGTGTATTATAAAATAAAAAAGGTCAAAAATATGTTTTAACAAATATTTTAACATAAAAATGAAAACCCTGGTAAATACATGATTTTAAAGTGTTTTTGGAGTGGAATTGGGGGGAGAATACTCATTAAAAGTAATGATCAAATAATGATTTGATTATTACCAAGAAAAATTCTTAAACTAATTTCGTTAAAATTTCGTCCTACTGAACTCGACGACGTACAACATGCACAAATTCATATTACTAATAATTACCATTTGCCTGACAATCAATGTATTTGCTCAAAAGAGTAACCGTTTTGAAGTCAACATTAAAAAGACAGGAACTCTCGCGGGCACTGACGAATCCTCAGACGATGCCGAACAAGAAAATGATGTTATGGACAAGCTATTTGATGATGATTTAGACATGGGTTGGGAAGGTGATGATTTCAATATTCTTTCAACAGGGTTGCGCTTTACGAATATCGAAATTCCTCAAGGTGCAAAAATTGATTCCGCCTACCTTGAGATTTACGCACACGAAGCTGAACTTGATACAGCAAAAGTGACCATTTATGGGGAGGCCGCTGACAATGCAGTCACCTTTGACATGGATAATCTCATTCTCACACGACCGAAAACAATTGCATCTTACAATTGGGTAGTTACAGAAAAATGGAAAATTTGGACTAAATACCGAACTCCAGATATCACCCCGATAATTCAAGAAATCGTAGACCGACAAGGCTGGAAAATTGGCAATGCATTGGCTTTAGTTTTCAAAGGACAAGACCAAGGTGCATCTAATAAAGATAATGCCCGTGATTTTATGTCTTTCGAAAACGAAGAAGACCCTGCTGATGGGGGAGATGGTAAAAATCATCCAGAAAGGGTTCCAAAACTCGTGATTTATTATACTTCCAAAACCAATGCTACGAATGATTTAAAAGTCAATAGTTTTGATATATATCCCAATCCCATTGAAACATCTTTCCACATCACGCGTTCATTAGATCCGCAATCAACAGTGAAATTGATGAACATGCATGGCGTTTGTGTAAGGGAATATCCATCAAATTTGGATGTTTTTTCAACCTTGGACATAATTCCTGGTTTTTACTCGATAACGGCATCGAAAAATGGGGTTGTGAGTACCAAAAAAATCATTGTCAGATAAACGACTTGTTATGCAGTTACCACTCGCAGTGGATCACAAGGGCCTGATTAAGGTCCTACTTCTTTTAATAGTTTTTTTGTTGTTTGCAAATTTTCAGCTCAAAGCCCAAAATGATACAGCCAAAATAAAGACGGTTGAAATTAGAAGTCGTTTTGAGGAACAACAAAAATCACTCAACTTCATGCGCGAAGCCGATAATATAGTGAATGTAATATCGAGCCAGCAAATTAGATTATTTCCTGATGTAAATGCTGCGGAAGCTGTTCAACGCATCTCTGGAATTACGTTGCAACGCGACCAGGGAGAAGGAAGGTTTGTGCAACTTCGCGGAACACCCCCACAATTAACTAATTTTAATATCAATGGAGAGCAAATACCCTCACCTGAGGGAGATTTTCGTTTTGTTGGTTTAGATGTGATAGCAGCTGATCAAATAGAAAAAATAGAAGTAACGAAAGCATTAACCGCAGATATGGATGGCGATGGGATTGGTGGCACGGTGAATGTGATTACAAAAACAGCCATCGATACCAATTTGAGCGTTTCTATTGCCTTGAGCGGTGGATACAACAATATCCGTAACAAATCCAACAATTATATGGGCATGTTTTCGTTCTCCCAAAGAAAAGGAAATCATGGTTTTGTTTTTGGTGCCAATCAGTACAGTAATACCCAAGGATCCCATAACATGGAGTTCAATTATACAAAAAGGCCTACACAACAAGATAATGTATTTGCACCGGTATACAATGATATTGAACTGCGTTATTATGCAATCCAGCGCAATAGGACCGGATTAAATGCCTCCTACACTTATTACATTGGCGAAAAATCACAAATTTCGTTTCGTGCAATGTCCAATTCATTCAGTGACGATGAACAACGTCATCGTTTGGTATATGAATTTGGAGGTGGTAACATAATTAATCCAACGCAAACCAAAGAAGCCTCTTTGCTCAGAGATCTTCGCGACCGAACAAAAATCCAAGAGATTAACGCGCTAAATTTGGATGGAAAACACGTTTGGGAGCGATGGAAAATCGAATATGGCATAGCCAATTCCAAAGCCAAGGAAGACCGTCCTGATCAATTTGAAATAGGATTTACAAGTCCCAATCTTTCATTTTCGGTAGATCGATCAGTTCCAAATTGGCCAAAATTTAATTACAGCTCAACCCGTGATTCGGGTTATAGTGTTGACTACAATCGATATACCTTCGATGGGTTACAAACAGGTAGTTCTTTGACCAATTCAAATAACCGTGTTTTTAAGTTTAACGTGACTCGTTATCTGAATAAAAATGAAGCAAAATCCGAAGAAACGTATTTAAAAATTGGGGCTAAATGGCGGCATAAAACCAAATCGCGCGACATGAACGGATACTCTTATGATGTTTATTGGTCGCAGTTTGCGCCTGGTTCAAAACAAATCTACACCCAAATCGGACCAAAATTAAACCTAGAATTAATAGGTAGAGATTTGGGTGAGAACAACTTACTTAAACATGGATACAGTATGGGGCATTCACCTGACGTTAATCGTTCCCGAGACTTTTTCAAGTATTATTTTCAGAATTTCAAACTGAGTGAATCTGATACAAAAGACGAATTATACTCTGGTGATTACTCCGCTTTTGAAGATATTTATTCAGCCTATGCAATGTTCAAACATCAAAAAGGCAAAATGAATATCCAAGCTGGTTTAAGAACTGAAAACACGCGCGTTTCTTACAGCGGATTCTTTTTTAAAACCTACAAAGGCAGATTTTTTGATACTTTGCAGCCCCTCTTTTCAGAACGCGATTATTTGAAAATACTTCCTATGATTCATCTTAAATATTCGGTAAACAGTAGAACAAATTTCCGCTTCGCGTTCACCAAAACATATTCCAGGCCCAATTTTGAAGATATTCTGCCCTACAAAAAGGAACAAGAAGGCGGATTAGGGGACGAAATTAAATTTGGAAATCCCAATTTGAAATTTCCAGATGCACTAAACTTCGACCTGTTATTTGAACATTATATGCCACAAAAAGGAGTGCTACAAGGCGGTATCTTCTACAAACATATTGATCAATTCGTATTTCTTTACAAGCGATTTGTCCACTTAGATTCTAATTTTAGCACCGCCGGACTCAAGGAAGTTACTATGGCACAAAATGGACTCTTTGCCCACGTTTATGGAGCAGAAATTACATACAACAGCAAATTTAATTTTTTATCAGGTGAATGGAGAAATTTCGGTGTATATTCAAACTACACTTACACGGCATCTGAAGCGTATATAAACGAACGCGTTGCCGTTGAAAAACTAGATGAAGTTTTTATATATGGTAGCGATGGCAAGGGTTTCTTATATTCAAATGATAACCGAGAAAAACTTACCCTGCCCGGGCAAGCGAAACATTCATTGAATATCGGGTTTTTCTATGACGCCAGGAATCTCTTTGTCCAGGCGATTTTGAATTATCACGATGATTTCCTTACCGAACTAGGACAAGAAAAAACATTCGATATTTATTACGGAAAGGCATTAAGAGTTGATATGAATGCAGATTACCGCTTCAAGAAAGGTTGGAATATTTTCCTTCAATCAAATAACATAACAAACACCCCACTCACCATGTATCTTGGTAGCCCGAATTTATTAAAACAACAAGAATACTACAGTTGGTGGGTTCGTATGGGCATCAGACATCAATGGTAATGAATTAAGATTTATGTATATCAAATACCTATCAATAGCCTTTTTATTTCTGGCGACTGCGTGCCATTCTCAAAAAAGAATCAAGCCTCTAATCAGCTCCGAACCACTGAACAATGACCCAGATGACGTAGCAATTTGGATTCATCCAAGTGAGGCAATGAAAAGTATTGTTTTTTTAAATGATAAAAGTAGTAACGGGGGTGTTTTTGGGTTTGATATTTCAGGGAAGCCTATGGTAAACAAATCGATTCAGCCATTATTAAAACCCAATAATCTGGATATCGTTAACCGTCTATCCAACCCTTTCAAACACGACTCTTTGGAATCAGTACTTGTAATTACAGAAAGAGAAACGCAACGCATCCGCATGTTTAATGTCCCCGATTTAAACTCGTTAGATAGCGGCGGATTTATTGCTTTTGCCGAAGACTCTTCAGGAAATTCCGACTTCCATGCTCCAATGGGAATCGCAGTAATGAGCAAATATCCATACGAAAATCTCGATGTTTTTGTCAGTCGAAAATTTGGTCCTAATCAGAAATACTTAAACCACTATAAAGCTTTTTGGACCTGTGATAAACAAATGAAATTAAATTACGTAAGAAGTTTTGGCACTTTCAGTGGTGTAAAGGAAATAGAGGCTTTAGCCGTTGACACATTAAATAACAGGATTTACTACTCCGACGAAAACTACGGCATTCGATACGCTTCTACCTCGTCGGACAAAATAGATACGGGCAGTTTTGGAATAGGTTCATTTAAATCAGATTGTGAGGGTATCGCTGTAATATATACGTTAAAAAAATTCCCCAACGGATTGATTGTGGTTTCCGATCAACAACGCAATAATCTTAACTTCTTTGATCGCAATACCCATAAATTTATTGGTTTTGTTGAGATTGAGGCCACGGAAACAGACGGAATTGATTTTAGCACGTTGGCGTTGGTGAAGGACAGTGAAGGGACGCTATTTACCATGAATGATTTACACCATAACTTTCACTACTATCCAATTGAATCGCTGATTCGCAACATCACAAAGCCGAATTGAAACGCAAAATTCGATAGTTTGATTTGCGGGGAGGGGTATAGCAAAATTTTGCCTAATTATGTCCGGACTGATTTATAGGTTTGTTTTAGTAGCCCCGACGAGAATCGAACTCATATCAAATGTTTAGGAAACATCTATTCTATCCATTGAACTACGGGGCCAAGGAATTGCAAAAATACGAAAGCTTTGCGACTATTATCCTAAAAAGACAGTCCCACGCTGAATTTTAACGATTCTGAAAATCGGTAAACCTTTGACAAGTAAAAGGGACTGCTAGGGGTCAAAAAAGCCATTTGTTGGGTTTGGTAGCCAAAATGGTAATTTTATACCTGCGAAAGTACAAAAAGTACACGGTAATTAGGGTGCGAATGGATTGCTCCATTTGGCTGCTGTATATACGGCTTTACCACTCAATGTTTCTAAAAATGAAACAATCTGCTGCCGCTCTGTAGGCGTTACATTCAGCTGTTGTGGAAATCCACCGGGTGTTAACCTTGGATCTATCTGATTGTTTCCGGGTCGAACTAAAATCCGGTTATAATGGCCTATCAGCGTTTCTAAACTATTAATGGAACCCGTATGCATTAAAGGACCGTTTATTTTACCCTGTGGATTGACCAAGTCGCGGATACTCGGACTTCGGGTATTTCCTAAGTCTAAGACGGTAGGATTATCGATGGTTCCTACAATTCCATTATTCCGTGTATTGGGATCGATGTCGAATTCGGGTGCGCGGTGACATCCGCCACAACCCAAACCACCGGCTATGCGATTTCCAGTATTGTCGAAAGTAGTGGGCGCTGAGAACAGTTGAAGTCCGGCATTTTCGTTATTGTTGAAATTGGGTAAGGGTGCATTATTTTGATTATTGCCCAATTGTCTGCGGCCTTCGTCGTATTTAGAATCAAAGGATTGTATGCTTCTTATGAAAGCCCCTAAACATTCTTGCAAGTCGTTTTCGGTAAGTGATTTTTTTGAATCCGCTTGATTGTAGGCCCAAGCGCTCAACTCTTGGTAATAGTCTAAAGCATTTAATTTGGCTAATAAAGCGTTTAAATCGGGAGCTCCATCTACGCCTGAGTAACCCATTTCGGCATGGTCTTGGATGGGTTGGGTGGTTTGTAACTCCAAAGAAGCGGCTCTTTCATTCCAAAAGAATTTGGCCTCGCGAGCAAAACGCGCATTAATCAAGCGCATCGAATGAC
>CAMBBZ010000061.1 GCA_945863965.1 Chitinophaga pinensis
TCGTGGCCAAAACATCGCTATCGAACAGGTCTTTCGAGAATTCGGGGAGCAATGGATTTCGGACTATTGCCGGATATATTTTCGGGGGAAATAAAACACAACAGAAAATCGCTATGACAGCTCCTGTTGTAATGGAAATGGGAGACAGCGCGTCGATGTATTTCGTTATGCCCAAATCGTACTCCAAAAGTCAACTTCCCGAGCCCAATTCTGCAGAGGTGACCATCATGGAGGAGTCGGCCAAGGTATTAGCGGTTATTACTTACGGCGGTTTTTCTTCCGATGAAAAAATAAAATTGCATTGTGCCGAGCTTGAAAAAGTACTCTCAGATAATAAAATACAAACCAAGGGAAGTTTCCTATTTATGGGATACAATGCGCCTTGGGATGTGGTGAATCGTAAAAATGAAGTTGCCATTGAAATCATTTCCGGCTTTTAATTGTTTTTATGTCTATGACTATCCAAGTTGGGGACAAAGCGCCCGATTTTAAATTGATTTCTTCCGAAACGAAGGAAGTGGCATTAAGCGATTTTAAAGGAAAAAATGTAATCCTACATTTCTTTCCTGCGGCCTTTACCGGTGTTTGCACCACCCAGTTGTGCACGGTAAGAGACGCTATTAACGTGTACGAAAACGATAAAGCTACCGTGTTGGCCATTTCTGTTGATCTGCCGTTCACTTTGGCTAAGTTTAAGGAAGACCAAAATTTGAATTTTACCTTACTTTCTGATTTTAATAAAGACGTGAGCCGCAGCTATGATGCGATTTATGAAGATTGGATTTTAGGACTCAAAGGTGTTTCGAAGCGTGCGGCATTTGTAATCAATCCTGAAGGTATCGTAATCCACGCCGAAGTATTAGAAAATGCAGGCGAATTGCCCAACTTCGACAAGATAAATGCGGCATTAGGCGCATAATTCAATAAATTTACCATTACACTTGATTACCTAAAAAACGATTACGGATTTTCCGTAATCGTTTTTTTATGATTTGCATTTTTTGCAAAAAGTCCTCGGCGGTGCATATTTATTTTCGTGCCATGCACATGCGCTTTTTAAATCATCTATTTATTTTGGCTGTTGGTATTTCGGCTGTCGCACCCCTAAGCGGGCAAATTCTCAGCTCCCCATACAAGAAATACGAAACAAATTCTTCCTCATCTGCAAATTTGACTTCTGTTAAAAAGTCTGATTATAATCATTCTCGGGGGAATTCTCAGAACAACAGATTAAACACCCGAACTTTCGGCAGCATCTCACAAAACTTTTTGGATTCTGTGAAAGAAATTTCCTCAAAAGAAATAGATGGATTTTACATAGTAGACCTTTCGATAGACTTGACTAAAACTGAAGGCAGGCAATGTATTTATGTTAAAAGAAGCAATCAACTATACGACAGGTTGGAGGGGCGACTCATAGCGGTCGATGAAGAAGGAGTATACCTCTATAATTCAGTGAATAAACTATTCAGATATGTGCATTTTAATAATATAGAGTTCATCAGACGCGGTCGTACTTGGGAGAAGAAAATCGTGCGCGATGCCCTCTTGGGGGTAGCTGCGGGCGGCGCTATCGGTGTACTCGCGAGCCTTTATGATAATGAATATTTCTTCATTTATTTGATAGGTGGTGCGAGCATTGGCGGAATAATGGTTCCAATTTGTACCTTTATCCCAGAAGCCATTGTGCATGCCGTTCAGAATACCAATCCTCAGATTAAATATAAGATTGAGTATAACAAGGTTCAGATGGGATATTACATGCAAATGGTAAACCAAGACCGGGTGCGTTATGGAAGTCGCATCTTATATGCCGATTTTCCTCGAATAAACGAAACGGAGCTAAGTCCTGCACCGGTTTTAGCGAATACAGATGTAGCTCTTGTAGCAGATACCCCATCGGTAAATTCACAAAATTCAGTGAATGTGAATCCCGAGCCCGTTAGGGACGGGGTTGGAATGGTTCAAAAAGAGGTTAAAACTTCCCCCGATAAAGAAGAAAACAGGGTGGAGGCTAGCCCTCAGCCCATCAAAGTAGCAGAGCGCCTTTCTGATTTTAAAGAAGGGAAATTTATTGCGGCTGCTTGGATGTACAAGGGGTTTAATAATAAAGGGGTCGATGTGAAGCGGATGATGCGCATGTTTCCGAATTTGCGTTTTGCCCGGTTGTCGGAATCAGAAGCTTCGGCCTTTAAGAATAAAGATGAGGTTCGGTATGCGGCCATGACGATTGGTACCCAAATAGGATATGATTTTACGAAAGTGGCCGTGTTTTCTGAAAGTCAGGAAACCGATTTAATGCAAGCACTTCCGTTTTATAATGTAGAAACGGTAGCCAGCAATACTCTTATTAAATCCAAAGCGTTAACCGAAACCGACGCCTTTAATTTGCAGTTTTTATATGATTTATTGAAGTCCATGCCTTGATTTTGCGATTAAATGTCGGTGGGATGGGCAGAACTAGTTTAATTATGCGCTATCAAATAGCACCGTTTGTTCCCGAATTCCCAATTATGTCGATTGGTTGTATCATTAACATCATTAGATGTAGAATATTCAATAAAGGAAGTATCTATTAGTGAGCCGTTTGTAGCACTATCTTGAATTCGAACAGGTACTTCCCTGACCCTAAAATTTGCTATAATATTATAAGTCTGTAACTTGCTCTGAGCTGCAACTGACCAATACTATCAATATAATAGTAGCAAAAATCGACTGTTTTCTATTCATACAGGTGGTTTTATGCTACAATTATAATGAAAAAACGTTTAAATAGACCACTTTTGTCTGAGCAATTTGCCCCCCTAAAAAAGTCTCAAAACGGAGGTGTTGAACACTGTGTTCTTGTATGTTGAAAAATAGCCAATTTCCGCGATGGAATAATAAAAACGGTAGAATTGCCAAAAGAAAACTCTGATTATTTGAGAGAAAACAAAAATATAGAACTAGAACTAGGTCTAGAGGATTAAGTACCCTTAGGGATTAGCCCCGTTGCACTCCGCTGAACCCTATTGTTTGGTCCTGCAAAAGCAAAAGTCCATCGCTGCGCGCTGGCTTTTTTTATGGCGCCGCCCTCGCTTGCCCTATCGGGCAGACTCGTTTAATTTTGGGGGATTAGCTCCGTTACACTCCGCTGGTCCCTATTGTTTGGTCCTGCAAAAGCAAAAGTCCATCGCTGCGCGCTGGCTTTTTTTATGGCGCCGCTCTCGCTGGCCCTATCGGGCAGACTCGTTCTTTTGGGGGATTAGCTCCGTTACACTCCGCTGAACCCTACTGTTTAGTCCTGCAAAAGCAAAAGTCCATCGCTGCGCGCTGGCTTTTTTTATGGCGCCGCCCTCGCTTGCCCTATCGGGCAGACTCGCGCGGCGCCATAAAAAAAGTCCTCAACGAAACGTTGAGGACTTTTGCTGTTGATCGTGCACGCGTAGGGATTCGAACCCCAAACCTCCTGATCCGTAGTCAGGTGCTCTATCCAATTGAGCTACGCATGCGTTTGTTTGATTCGTTGTGAACATCACACCTCTCAAACGGAGTGCAAAAATAGATGTTTTTTCAATATTTTGCGAATTTTACAAAAGAATTATACGGAAATTTGTTCAAGAACCTC
Organism: Chitinophaga pinensis; assembly: GCA_945863965.1. GTDB lineage: Bacteria > Bacteroidota > Bacteroidia > NS11-12g > UBA955 > VMCP01. Next base: position 3,608 of record CAMBBZ010000061.1, read on the forward strand.
GTTTAACGACCCGAATAAAGTAATTTGCGGCCTTTATGAAATTTTCTCGTATTCTCGTTATCTGTGCCTTGTTTTCCGTTTTACCCACTAAGGCACAGTGGTTTAAGTCTAAAAAGAAACCTAAAACCACACAGGCAAGTCCTACTAAGAAACCTACAGCCCTACCGAGTATCGCTGAAAAAACAAAAGGCATGACTCCCATGACCGGGATGTTTAAACTTTACCAAGATACCGCAACCGGAGAACTCTTTATTCAAATCAATGCCCAACAACTTAAAAAAGAATACATACACTTTACCTATACCGAAAATGGGGTCGTAGAAGTTGGACATAACCGCGGATCGTATCGTGGAAGCCGCATCATAAGCTTCAACCGCCGCTTCAATCAAATTGATGTGATTCAACACAATACCAACTATTATTTTGACCCTAATAACGCCGTTTCTAAAGCCGCCGATGCCAATATCTCAGCGTCAATTTTGGCTTCTGAAAAAATCGCCGCTATCGATACTCAAGGGAATCTGCTTATTTCGGCCGATGCTTTGTTTTTAAGCGATAAACTTCACGAGGTTAATGAAGGGGGCAGAAGCCCTATGAAAGGATTCAAATTAGGCCGTATTTCAAAAGAAAAAACCTACTATAAGCGTATTAAAAATTACCCCGAAAACCTTGATTTCGTGGTGAATTACGGATTCGATAACCCCGCTCCTGAAGGAGGTAGCGAGTCGGTAGCCGATAATCGCTATGTGAATATTTTACTACAACACTCCTTAATAGAAGTGCCCCAAAATACGTTCAAATCCCGCCGCGACGATTACCGCATCGGCTATTTTACCGAGCAGGTGAATGATATGACGGCCACGGGCTATACCAACTATAAAGACCTTATTCACCGTTGGCATTTGGAAAAAAAGAATCCTGAACTAGCCAAAAGCGAACCCATTCAACCCGTCGTGTGGTGGATCGAAAACACCACGCCCAAATACCTTCGTCCGATTATCAAACACGCCGCCCTGCAATGGAATAAAGCCTTTGAACCACTCGGCTTTGTGAATGCAGTAGAAGTCTACGAACAATCCGACACTGCCACATGGGATGCGGGGGATATTCGTTATAATGTGCTTCGTTGGACCTCTTCTCCCAATCCCCCATTTGGTGGTTATGGGCCGTCTTTTGTAAATCCGCGTACCGGACAAATTCTAGGTGCCGATATCATGCTGGAATACATTTTCTTAACCAATCGGGTTCACTTAACCGATGTATATGAAGTGCCTAAAGGACATGAAAATTGCCATGCCGGAAGTTTATTGCACCAAGAATGGAACAAAGCCCAAACCTGGGCGCAAATTTCTCAGTTAGATAGCGGAGAGCTCACGCGTTTGTTGGAAGAATCCCTGCATTATCTCATTTTACATGAAATGGGACATACGTTTGGGTTGAATCATAATATGAAAGCGTCTCAGCTTAATTCTCCTGAAGAATTGTTGAATCCCGAACTAACGTACAGCCGTGGACTTATCGGTTCGGTGATGGATTATCCTGCAATCAATCTTCCCCCGAAAAAAGACATAAAGGTACAATACGAACAAGTAGAACCCGGACCTTACGATTTATGGGCCATAGAATATGGATACTCAGCGGGTTTCGAAAATGAAACGGAAGAAGAAGCGCGTTTGAATCAAATTTTGATGAAAAGCATCATGCCCGAATATACATTTGGCAATGATGCCGATGATATGCGGTCACCGGGCAAAGCAACCGACCCGAGAATTAACGTAGGCGATTTGAGTAATGATGCCATTGGTTATGTGGAGCGGCAAATAGCCCTGTCAGAATCGTTGATGCCCGGATTATTGCAGCGTTACGGACACGATCAGCATAGTTATGAACCCTTACGCAAAAGCTTCAACCTGTTGTTCGGTTCCTATGGAAAAGGGGGCGCCATCGTTTCACGATATATCGGAGGTGTGTATGTAGAGCGTTTTATGCCGGGTCTAACCGAAAACAAAAAGCCCTATCAGGCCGTGCCTGCTGCCCAACAGCGGCGCGCCATGCAGACCTTGTCGACGCATATTTTTGCACCCAACGCCTTCAAAGTACCAGACGGATTGGTGCATTACTTACAAATCGAACGCCGCGGATTTAACCTGTTTTCGAAATCGGAAGTCCCTTCAATTTACGAAGCGATGTTAAACACCCAAAAATCAGTTTTGGCCCATTTGTTACATCCCGAAACCTTAGACCGTTTGAATGAAAGCTATTTTGTAGGTAATACGTACACCCAAGCCGAAATGCTACAATCGTTAAGCGATGCCATTTTCAAGGCCGACTTAAATGAGCTTCCCAATCCCGCACGCCGCAATTTACAAGTGGTATATACCGAACAATTAGTAGGGATTTGGAAATCGAAGTTCGGATTTGACGGCGTAACCAAGTCGCATATCCTAGCCGAAATTAAGCGGATTGAAAGTCGGATGAAAACCACCCCGCCCAAAACGGTGATTGATATGTATGCGTTAACGGCACATCGGAATCACCTACTGCAATTGATCAATATGGCATTCGAGGATTAGGCCTATTTTTGTAAAATATGCAATTCTTTTCTCGTGTTCTTTTTGCTATTTTCGCGCTTTTTGCCTTCCAGACTTATGGTCAAAATGGTGCAGATTCGGTAGAATCTCTAAACGAAATACAACTAAGTTCTAACCGCATGCCCGTGAATCTTTCTGAAACGGGCATGCATTATACGATTATTACCGCTAAGGATATCAAACATTTACCGGTTCAGAACGTAAATGAGTTATTGGCCTATGTGAGCGGGGTCGATATCCGACAACGCGGTCCGATGGGAACCCAAGCCGATATCGGTATCCGCGGAAGTACCTTCGACCAGGTCTTGGTAATGGTCGACGGTGTGCGCATGTCGGATCCGCAAACCGGACATCATCAAATGAATTTACCTGTTCCCTTACAGATGATCGAACGCATCGAAATCATCAGGGGTACCGCCGCCCGGCGTTATGGATTGAATGCCTTGGGTGGGGTAGTGAATATCATCACTAAAAAAACATCCGACACGCCGTTTGCTTTTGAGGCCTTCGGCATGCAAGTGTCAGGTTTATCTCCAAACGAGGGACTCAACGGCGGATTGCGGTTGTTCGGTTCCCATGCTTCTCAAGGATGGAATTTCATGGGCGGAGCCGAAGGACTTCGCGGTAACGGGTATCGCCAAAATACCGATTTTGAGCAATTACGCACCTATGTTAAAGTTTCTAAGGAAAGTGAAATAGGCAGTTTTTCTCTTTTCGGGGGAAGCAATAATAACGCCTTCGGTGCCGGTCTGTTTTACGCGGCTCCCCGAGATTCTAATGCCCGTGAAACCGTAAATACCCAATTTATGAATGCCCAATTGGTCGCCCATTTAAGTCCGGTCGACAAACTTACGGTCAATGCCTCGAGTCGCTGGAATTACGATCATTACATTTTTACGAAAGTAAATCCGACTTTATACCAGAATAAACATCAAAATCAGGCCATCCAAATCGAAGCTTCTTATTTACATGAATTTCAAGATTCACGGTTATCGCTCGGATTTGAATCGCGCAGCGAACGCATCCGAAGCAATAATTTGGGAGATCACCAGCGTGAAATTGTAGGGGCTTACGGCGAGTATATCAAAGAGTGGTTTCCTGATTTTACCACCACGTTTGGGGCCTATGCCTTGCATACCGATTTTGTAGGATTCCAGGTGTATCCAGGGGCTGAATTTCAATGGCGGTGGACTGAATCTTCGGCTCTATGGGGAAATTTGGGTACCGGGCAGCGCTTGCCAACTTATACCGATTGGTACTATCGCGATCCTGCCAATAGCAGCAATCCCAATCTAAAGTCCGAAAGGGCACAAAATTCAGAGTTGGGTTACCGCTTTCAAAAGGGATTGGTTTCGGCTCAAATATCGGTTTTCCAAAAATCGTATACCGATATGATCGATTGGGTCCGTTCTTCGCCTAACGAACCCTGGACGCCGAATAATATTGCCAATTTGACCTTTAGGGGCGCCGAGTGGGAGTTCAAGGCTCGCGATTTCATGCCCGTATTGCCCGAAAATTCAGAATTGGTTTTCAATGCCTGTGTATTAGACGATAGCGAATTCGACAATGGAGAAAATCTATCCAAAAATGCCTTGAATTTCATGACGTATCAGCAAAACACGCGTTTGAGCGTGAAACTCTGGGAAGGTGAGTCTGCCGAATATCAAAGTGGGGTATACCTCACGGGCATTTGGCGCTTGGTCAAAAGAACCAATGGAAATGCCTACCATTTGTTCGATGCCAAATTGGAATTCTCTCGGGGGAAGTCTTGGAACGCCTATGTCAATTTTATGAATATTGCGAATACTCAATACCGTGAAATTGCCAGCGTACCTTTAATGCCGCGTTGGTTTGGATTGGGTATCGCTGCAAAAATTTGATAAAAGTTAATACGAATAAATACAATTGGATCCAGAGTACCTATCCAACTTAACAACAAACACGTACGGTAATGAGAAGAAATCATATTGGAATCGCCATGATTATGCTTGCGCTGGGAATCGCTGCAGGCGCCATGGGCGCTCACAGCTTAGAAAAGGTATTGAGTGCCCGCTACTTGGCAGTTTGGGAAACCGCTTGGCGTTATTGGATGTATAACATGTTGGGGATAATGGTGCTGGCTGTGTTTATCGATAATGCCGGTTCCACCGATGCGTTAAGTCGTAAATTTTACAAGACTTGGGGCATATTCACCGGGATTTGGACGGGCAGTGTCTTATTCACAGGTACATTATGCTTGGTTGCCTTGAACGAAGTAATCGGAGCGGGTTTCCGAATAATGGGCGCCATAACACCGATTGGGGGTACAATTTTAATATTGAGTTGGTTTGTGGGTGGCGTTATGTTGCTCCGCCACAAAAAATCGGTGGAAGTTTAAAACTTCACGAATGCTGAAAATTTGATTCCAAAGTTTCTATCGGGATAGGCATTGCGATAACTAAAGCGCCAAATAGCATCAATTCGGAAGTATCGGAACATGTTTTCAATACCGATACCGCCCTCCATATAGGGAATGTTTCCAAAGCCATTTATGGGTACCAACTGTTGTGAGGCGTGAACTTCTTGGGGAATTAGGGCTTTATTTTCGGCACTTAATGTTCCCCAAATACCTTTGGTGTGAACGACTTCCCTCCATTTAAGCTTAGAAATAGCAGGTATTTTATTGAAGAAGAAACCGTTAAAATGGTGGCTAAATTGCCACTGGATGTTTTGATCGGAAACAAATTCAAACAATTGCATTTGATTAAAGGAACGTTTATTAAGCACCATCGACTGATTTCCCAAAGGAATATCGAGTAGGGGATAGGGAACGGTGCCAAATACCTTTGATGCTTGAATCTGCCAAACAGATCGGCCAATACTTCCCCAAACTTTACGTTGCTCTATTTGGGTACTTAATCGGGAGTAGGAAAAATTACTTCCCAAGAAACCCTTGAATCCCTGCATGTATGACAGCGAATAAACCGGACCGGCAGGACTCATTTTTTTACGTCGCCCGCGGCGGATCAAATAGAAAACTTTTGGTTCGTAACGAATTTTTAGGGTCGTAGTGGCGTTATTTAAATCAAAACCGATGCGGTTACTGGGGAGTGAATCGTACCAAGCGAGTTGCACCCGTTGGGTTTCGGGAAGCGAATAGCGGCGGTGGGAAAATATACCTGAGAGGGTAAGGCCGCGGGCAATATCGGTGCCCAGCTCTAGTTTTTCGGAAGCACAATACGTGAGAGAGGTATTGGCAAACATATTAAGGGCCGTGACCAAAGCGTCGCCACTAGAAACGGCATCGTTATCGGAAAATCCAATAAGCTCTACATCTTGAGAGTGTGATATTTTAAAAAAAGCGCCTGTGCTTGGGTTGGGGTGCCAGCTGAATTTGAATCCGTATTTGTAGCGTTGGTCGCGGAAGCCATAACCGATAAAGCTTTCCCATTGCCATTTTTCGGACAGGCGCCAAGAGGTTCGAAATCCCAAACGGGTACGTATGCCTTCTAAGGGATTAAAGCCGCCTACCATATAATAGGGGCCGAACTCTACGGGCAAACCAGGTCCATAATAGCCGTCGACCATCAAGTTTAATAAGCTTACTCCTTTTACTACTATGGGAAGGGCTTTTACGGAGTCGATTTGGTCGTGTATGTGCTGGTAGGCGTGTTTGGGTCGGGATATAGCTAATTTTGACCAAAAAGAGGAGTCGCGTTCGTGGGCGTTTTCAAGTTTCTGAATACGTTGTTGGGTAAAACTATCTTGTATGTGGGGCTCAAAGCGATAGGATAGAAGCTCCATTTCATTAAGAGCGATTAAGCTGGCCATTTTGTTATTGAGTTTTTCAAGGTCGAGTGATATTCGGCCTTTTTTGAGGACCCATTTTTGTTGAAATTGGCTGTCGATACCATGTTCTTGGGTTATTTTGACCCTTTCGATGTAATTCAGATTGGCCGTTCCTTGAAGCTCGAGCACCAGTCGGGTAATGGCTCCTGTTTTTTCTTGAATCCAAATAAGGCCGTGAAAGGCCACATCTTGTTCGTTTTTAGGGCTTACTTTTAATACGAATTCGCGCAATGCTTTGCGTTTATCAACTTCAATTAGTTCGTAATCGTAGTTGGCGAGTGCTTGGTCTGAGATGGGCGAGGGGATTCCTTTTTCCAAAAAGGTTAGAACGGGTTTGTATATATTATAGGTTAGAAGTCCGGCGCCCGTAACTTGGGAAATAAAATCACCTTGATCCACGCCTATGCCGTGAACCCGGCTTCCCAAAATAATTTCTTGCTGTTTATAGGGATTTTTTTGTTGAAACACGCGACTGATGGTTTCAGAATGAAACACGGGCAATACGCGTTGGGTAGAATCGCCGGTTACGTAGGTGAGGGTATCGGACAATTCGCGCAGCGATTCGCCTAGTTTTTTATTTAGGAAATCGGGTGCGATTTGATTGAGGGCAATCAGGTTTTGGGTGCGCAGCAACGCCGAATGGTCGTCGTATTCTAAGGGATTGTGATTAGCCCGATTGGCTTGTGCGAGTTGGAGCCATTTGTGCGCGGGATTAATCCCAAGTGAAATACGCACACCTTGGGTTCGAAGAATTTCGCGTTTTAGGGCAATTTGTATGTAGGTATTATTTTTTTGGGAATCTAGAGGAACGGCGGCGGTTAAATATCCTACAAAAAGACAAAAAAGGGTGTCGTTACTAGATTCGGATAGGGGCATTAGGACTTTCCCGTTAAAGTCGGTCTCGAATATTTCTGAGGAGTGTGCGGTGCGCAGGGTGGCAAATGGAATGGGGTCGCCACTTTGTTTTTCGGTAACAATAACGGTTTTATAAACGTGACTTTGGGCGTTAGCTGCCATAGCGATTCCAAGGGAGGCACAGACAAAAAAACAGCGCAAAAAGTTCACCATAAAAACAAAATTAAAGATAAACTTTAACTATTGTTCGGGGAATGAACCAATGTTGTGTTTTTTGGTATGATTATTGGAGTAAATTTAAAATGAACGGTGATAACAAAATGTTAAAATTAGATTGTCAATGTGATATAAGCTATTTAAGGTGTTTTAGAATACCATAT
>CAMBBZ010000062.1 GCA_945863965.1 Chitinophaga pinensis
CGTTCCATCCAATTAAATCCTTTGGATTGGTTTTGTTTTTGCGATTTGGGGGCTTTTGCGGGAAGGAGTTCATCGGTATTGATCCACATTTTTATAAGTCCAAAAATCACCAAAGACTTATTCTTTTTAATTTCCACAATTTCACCCACTTGATCGGTGTCTTTATTTTTTACGCGTTCCCCTGGAATGGGCTTCCAATTAAGGGGCGCTTGCTCTTCAAGCGGTTTGGTTGTAAGCAAGGTAGTAGCTTTAGGGGCATTCCCCAGTTTGGCTTCCACTTCGACTTTGAAACGGTCTAATTCTGTTCTTGCTTTGGCTGTTTTGTGTTTATCGGCCTTGTTTTCTTGAATGATCCGGATGGTTTGTTCGATTCGTTTATTGGCTTCGGCGAGCAAACTTTCGGCCTCCTTCTTGGCTTGATCCATGGCCAACTTACGTTTGTCGCTTACTTTTTGCTTAAGGCGGGTGTACTCTTCCAACATCGCACTTAGGTGCGCCGATTTCTGAAGATTTTCGGTTACCGTTTGTTCTAACTCTTGATTTTTACGTTCCCATTCGAGCATCAAATCTTCTGTTTTACCGAGTTCTTTACCCGCTAAATCATTAATTCTCGAAATCCAATCCAAATCAAAACCTGTTTTACGCATCAATTCCAAGGCGAAAGAACTACCTGGTTTTCCTTGTACAAACCGATACAAGGGTTTAAGGGCTAAGGCGTCGTAAGCCATACTGGCTTGCAACACGGCTTCCTCTCCCCTGCCCCATTCTCTGATTTGAGAAAAGTGTGTGGTGGCAATTACAAAAGATTTTTTGTACAGCAACTGCTCTAATAAAACTTGGGCAATGGGAGCTCCGTAACGCGGATCTGTTCCCGTGCCCAATTCATCGAGCCCGATTAGGGCTTTTTCATTGGCGTGTTCACTAATATTTTTGAGATTTTGCAAATGGGCACTAAAGGTACTCAAGCCGGCAATGATTGACTGACCGTCGCCACAATCAATACCAATATACGTAAAATGTCCCATTTCACTTTCAGGTCGGGCCGTAATAAAAAAACCACACTGGTACCAATATTGCAGCAGCAACGCGGTTTTAAGCACGACGCTTTTACCCCCTGCGTTTGGACCGCTCACTACCACCACGTGTTGTTCGTCCATTTCCAAATCCAAGGGGATCATTTTCTGATTTTGTTTGGCCAATTCGCGTTTTAAAACGGGGTGATAGGCCGTTTTCAGAATTAGTCCGTTTTTGGATTTTTCACGGGGTCTATCGGCATCAAAACGGTGGCATAATTGGTATTTGGCATACACATAATCCGCTTGCGTTAACGCGTTCATCCATTGGAGTAATTGCGGAGCAAAGGGTCGGATATCGGCACTCAATTGTTTTAATATACGCTCGCGTTCGCGGCGGCGTTCCGCGAAATACTCTTTAAGTCTGTTATTCAATTCTACTATCGCCGACGGTTCCATGAATAACACTTTTCCCGTAGCGGAAACATCCTTAACGAATCCTTTTACTTTACGTTTGAATTCGGCTAAAACCGGAATTACCAAACGCTCTTCTCGAATGGTCACTTCGGTATCGGCTGTATAACCCAGTTGTTTCCACTCTTTAAAAATCGTTTTGGTTTGTTGCCTTGCTTCCCGCTCGATACGATTGATTTCTGTGCTTACCTTTTGATAAAGGGGCGAGGCGTTTAAGCGAATTTGTGCTTCTTCGTCGATAATTTTCGTTATCGATGCCAATACGTTTTTGGTATGCTCATTTTTGGGAAACAAGGCCCTAAAATGGGGATATTCACTTTGCTGATTGTAGAGCGCCGATACGAACGTGTCGTATACCTTTATATTGGCAGCAATTCCCAATAGTTCGTCTTCCCCCAAGAAAAAACCCTCCACATGAATATGTTTGAGCATTTGACCCATATCTATGGGATGCGGCCATTCAAATAAAGAAGGCCGCGTTTCCATGATTGACCGGCACTCATCGAGCATATCCAAAGAATCTCGCAACTCTTTGGGATCGGTAATCATGGTAAAAGACTGAGCTAGCAACTCCGAACTCTGAAGGCGACAGGAATCTTGCAGCTGCAAACGCAAGGGGGCAAAGCCCACGAGCTCTTCAAATGAGTTTGGGTATATCAACGTTTAAATTCCTTATTATTTTCATTCTCTAAGCACACCACCACTTCCGACATAAGGTCGGCAAACTCCTTTCCATGTTGTTTGTAATACTCCATGGTTTCAATAAAATCGGCTTTTTCGACTCCATGCTTTTTGAGAACGAAAGCATATTGTTGTTCCCAAAGGGAATCGGGCAAAAGCAAGTAATTATACGCCACTTGCTGCGATGCCTCTAAACGCATGGCATCAACGAGCAGGCCGCGTAGGGTTTCTTTATTAACCGGCACGTCTTGCGAACATGCCCCTAACAAAAGTGCTATTATGGTTGTTACTTTGCCTAAGCGATACATTATAATCGTACAAAGGTAGATAAAATGAGCATGATAGAAACGAATATTCGGCAGATTGAAGAGGAAATCCGACCCAGCAATGCCCGGTTGATTGTGGTGTCAAAATACCGACCCTTGGAGGAAATCCAACAAGCCTATGACTGCGGTCAACGTGCCTTTGCCGAAAATCGAGTACAGTCGCTATTGGAACGCAGAGAAGCCCTGCCCTCTGATTGCGAATGGCATTTAATTGGCAGTTTACAAACCAATAAGGTTAAGTACATCAGTGAATTCATAACCCTCATACATTCGGTAGACAGTCTTAAACTCGCTCAAGAAATAGACAAACAGGCCCAAAAACAGGGCCGTTGCATCGATATTCTATTACAAACACGGGTCGCTCAGGAAGACAGTAAGCAAGGGGTACCACCTAATGAATTCCCCGATTTTGTTCGTGCGTTACTCCAGGCCCCAATGCCTGGAATCCGTATCCGCGGCATCATGGGTATGGCTTCTTTTGTAGAAGACACGCAACAGATAGATCAGGAATTCTCAGAAATCGAAACCCTTTTTAACGAAACAAAGCACCGTTTCTTTTCAAACGATGCCTTGTTTTCGGAATTATCTATTGGTATGAGTGGCGATTACCGGTTGGCTTTGCAACATGGCGCTACCTTGGTGCGCATTGGCAGCGCAATCTTTCAATAATTAGTAATTGCTTAGCATCATCGGCATGATGAGCATGGTCACATCTTCATCGCTGTTCTGCGCCAAAGGCACTAGCAAACCCGCACGATTGGGTTGTGATAGTTGCAGTTGCACCATTTCCCCATCTAGGGTTGAAAGCATCTCTTTTAAGAATCGCGCATTGAATCCGATTTCCATGTCTTCTCCGTTAAAATCACAAGACAATTGCTCAACGGCTTCGTTGGCCATTTCGATGTCTTCGGCGGAAAGGGTTAACTGACTTCCGGCGATTTTCAAACGCACTTGGTGTGTTGTTTTAGACGCGAAAATACTGATACGGCTGATGGCGCTTAAAAAGTCCATCCGATTGATATTGAGTTTATTGGTATTGTTAGTAGGAATAACCGCCGAATAATCGGGATATTTCTCATCCAACAAACGACATATCAATTCGGTATCTCCGAATGAGAAAAACACATTGGATTGATTGTAATCAATTATTACGGGAGTTTCGTCGTTAGGAAGGGCTGTTTTTAGTAAGTTTAGGGGCTTTTTAGGGATAATAAAGCCATGTTCCAACTGCGGTTTAATGTCTTTGCGGGTAAAGCGAACCAATTTGTTGGCATCAGTGGCCACAAAATTGACATAATCGTTTTTCATTTCCACAAACAAACCGGTCAAATTCGGACGTAGTTCATCGGTTCCAGAGGCAAACAAGGTTTTGCTTATGGCCTTTAGCAACACATTGGAAGAAATGGTTAAACTCGCATCTCCACTTTTTTCTGGTTGATTGGGGAAATCCGAAGCGTCTTGTCCGGCCATTTTATAACGGCCCTGATCGGTGCTAACTTCGATACCAAACGTATTGGAATCTACATTAAAGGTTACTTGTTGCTCGGGCAATGAGCGCAAGGTATCGATAACCATGCGGCTTGGTACCGCCACGCGCATATCTTCTTTCGCATCTACAGGCATGGTGGTAGTCATGCTCGTTTCTAAATCCGTACTAAAAATGGTGAGTTCACCTCCCTTAATATCGAACAAGAAATTTTCGAGAATCGGTATAATGGGCTTCGACATAATCGCACCGTTAACGGTTAACAGGTGCTGGAGCAAATTGCTGGATGAAGCTACAAATTTCATATTTTTCGGGTTTTATCGGTATTACTGCAAACCTATTAACAACTCATCAATAGAAATGCACAATCTATATTATTTTATGAACACTTTTTTCTTTTCAAGGACCTTAATTATTCGGCATCTACAATCACGAAAATTTCCTCATCGGCTTTTTTCATCAGATAGGTTTCACGGGCATATTTTTCTAAATTTTGCTCGTTTCCAAACAAGTCTTTTCGCTGCTGCCGCAAGGCTATAATTTTCTCCTCGTGCGTTTTAATGCCTTCTTCGAGCTCGGAAATTTCTCCAGATAGCTTTATGCGGTACAAAAAGCTATTCCGATCGAAAAACGTCATCCAAATCAAGAACAGTCCGAAAAATACAAAATAGCGGTATTTCCAAATAGGATACTTCACCATACAAAAATGAATAAAAGATCTCAAACCACCTCCACCAGTTTTCCCAGTGTCGCATTTTTTATTCTACTTTTGAGGCATGGCTCTCAGGAGACTCTTTTTTCTAGCAATTTTTTCCGGTCTATTCCTGCGCTGTCAAAGCCCGCAACCGCTTGAAACCCCAACGACCACCTCCAAGCCCGTTGCCAATCACCACGCCCAACTTTTTCAATTATCAACCTCCAAATCCGATACGTTTTTACACATTTATGGGTCCCGTAAACGGGTCATCGCCCGCTATTTCTGGGGGAAATCGGAGCACATCGCAGCCCACCAGAAAATTTACCGTAAACCTTCCGTGGTGGCGCTTTCAGCCCTCTTTGCCCGCATGTTACACGAATTGCAACTCGGAGACGGCCTAATTGGTGTTGACAATTTAGATTATCTACCCTCTGAAATAACGCGCAATCCCAAATGCAAATCGGTGCAAAAAACCGGTATTTTGGACCAAGAAGCCCTGATAAAAATGCACGCGGCGGTGGTCTTTTGTTACCTGCTTGATGGCACCGGTGAAGCCGATTGGTTAAGGCTGCAACGCGACAGTCAAGCCGTTGTGTTCATTCAAAGTCACCTCGAATCGCATCCCCTAGCCCGAGCCGAATGGATCCGACCCATGGGTTGGTTATTAGGGCGGGCCGCATTGTCAGATTCCTTATTTCGCGATATTGAAACGCGGTATCTCGACCTATGCAAACAATCGGATACCTTAACAGAATCGCCCAATACGATGCTGAACCTGCCCTTCCAGGGCATTTGGCACATACCCAATCGCGATGCCTACTTTACACAATTGCTACACGATGCAGGACTCAATCCGGTTTGGCTCAAGCCCCAATCTCACCCGGGAACAGGCGCCTCCACCCTGCCATTGGAACAAGCGCTAACACACGTACAATCCGCTGACATTTGGTTGAATCTCGGAACGGCCCGATCCAAAGCCGATATTGTCAATTACGAGCCCCGTTTGTTTGAGTTGGTTCAAAAAAAGAAACTGCGCTGTTACCAAAACGACCGTTTGCTTGAAGCCAATGGGGCCAACGCCTTTTGGGACCTTGGGGCTTTGCACCCCGAACGCATCCTTTCCGATTTATTAACCATTCGAAAGTCAGGCCCCGATAAAGATTTGTATTTTTACCGCGCACTTTGAAAACGTATTTCCATAGCACCGCCCTCCTTATTTGGATTGTAGTCCTTATTGGTTTTAATCTTCGGGATTATGCCACAACGGATCCGTGGCTGATTGGTGAATTCCGAATACCGCGTATAAGCGGAAGTTTATTAACGGGGTTTGGATTGGCCCTTAGCGGCTTACTCATGCAAACCCTCTTTCGAAATCCATTAGCGGGACCTTTTTTAATGGGCGTTACACCGGGCGCATCGCTGGGTATGGCCGTTTACATATTCGCGGGCAGTGCCTTGGGTACTTCCTACTCCTTTTTAGGATCAACCACGAGCAGTGTAATTGGTGCGTTTGCTGCTTTGGCCATTCAATTATCGCTGAGCCGCGGCTTCAGTTCTCCATTAAGGTTGTTATTGGTTGGCATGGTTATGGGATTTGTATTTTCGGCGGGGGTTGAACTGTTGCAACAATTCGGAAATGAACAAGAAATACAGCGTTTTACTTTTTGGGGAATGGGCAGTTTTGACCAAATAAAAAGTGGCGATTGGATTTACTTGTTAACGCCGGTAGGTTTGGTTGCTGCATTAACTTGGTGGCTGCGACATCCCTTAGACGCTTATTTATTGGGAGATTTGTACGCGCAAGGTTCGGGTATTTCCCTAAAAAAACTACGTGTATTTTTGATTTTTGGCGGAGCCCTTCTAGCGGGCTGGATCACCTCATTTGCAGGTCCTATCGGGTTTATCGGGTTGGTGGCACCCCATATTGCCAAGCGTTTGATACGTTCAGAAAGTCATTCTCGCGTGCTGATACCGGCATTACTTTGGGGGGGCGCGCTCTGTTTAAGTGCCGATACCCTGGCTCACAACCTCTTAACGGATTCTGTTTTGCCCCTAAACCCAATCAGCGCACTGATAGGCGCACCTATTCTGTTGTACGGGCTTCTGCGGACTAAAACAATTTGAGTCTTTTATTAGTCCTCAAAAAGGCTCTCTGCTTCAAGATTTACAAAATTAAAATCCAGAATCTTGACCCAATAATTCCTAAAATCCTGTTGTACGTATTACCGCTGCTTGATCATAAGTATTACGTCTTTTTTACTCGAGGCGTTCAAATTGAGCACAGCAACAAGCAATACATACGTATTATGCCTTGATTTTGTAAAATTCAATTTTGAAAGATCCAGCCACCTAAATAAGATCAGGCTTTTTTACTCGAGGCGTTCGAGTTGAATAATGTGTTCAATTTGATAATCGATAACGGGGTCAAACTCCCGCTTGAGGTTTTGTCCCCAAAAACTACCTAACGACTGCCAGAAAAACGCTTCAACGCTCCCGCTGTACCCTTTCATTATTTCCCAAGTGGTTTTTCCTGTTTCCCGGTGTATGAGTTTCATTAAAACCTGACCCTCACCGATGGTTAATTTCTTGAGTTGTGCGGTGTACATGGCCTTCAATCCTTTTTCGCATTTTTGGATGTATTTCTTGCGCGCTCGACTTCCCTTAATCGTGGCTAACTCATCTTCCATGGCCCTGATTTTATAGGAAGCCATTTTGGCATAGGGCATGGTTTTAATAACCCGCCGTTTTAAGATTAAATATTGCTTTCTTTTTTCCTCGTCTATGCTACTTGATAACTCAATAGGGTCTAACCGCACATAGTCGATAAAGGTAGTGTCTTTCTGTTGCCCCGATAGGACATTAGATATCCCCAAGAAAAACAAAAAAAACAATAAAGAAACCAGCCTCACACCTGAGGTGCCGGGGCTTTGATTATATTTTTGGAAGAAAGTAGCCATATGATAATACCGCTTATTATGAGAAACAGGGAAATCATTTGGGCTTGTGAAAAAGTCATTGATCCCAACTGATACAAACTGTCACCATGTTCGCGTATAATCTCTATCAAAAATCGTTCCATTCCTGCCATTAATAGATAGATGGCAAGTACTTGTCCGGGTTTTAGCACCCATTTTCTCACATAAAACCATAAAACCGCAAACAAGGCCAAGGCCATTAACGCTTCGTAAAGCGGGGTTGGGAAAACGGGATTGATCAATTGGTAGCAATAACTGCCCTCGCAACCGGGTATGAGTTCCATATCGGGACCTCCATAACTTTTACCTAATACGTTGTGGGGATATTTATAGGCCCAAGCCCAATCGGGTAACCACGACTTGGGATTGGGGTTGGCAATTCCCCAGTCGCCATCGCCAGAGAATTGACAACCGAAACGGCCAATTCCATAGGAAAGCATCATGGCGGGAACGGCAGCATCTAATACATGCCAAACCGAATACCCTTTTTTAGAGGTATACCACAAAACGCCTGTAGCTCCGCATATCAATCCCCCAAAAAACGTCCAACCACCGGTGGTAAACAACTGCTCCAAAATAGCTTGAATCCTAAAATTGGAAGGGGTTTCTAAAATATGAAAAACTTTAGCGCCTAAGAATCCAGATATCAACGCAACGGCGGTTATATTGCCCATATCATCCGCAATCGAGGTGGTAATCGATTGAACCAAGGGAGGGGTTTTACGTTCTTTTTTATCGGTGTAATACCGCCAAGCTATGGAAAATCCTGCCAGAAGTAATCCCATAAACAGATTGCCTTCTGAGGTAAAAATATGATCTTGGGGTATAAATTCGCCGCCCGAATTTTGAATCAAGTACACAATTTTGAATCCAAAAACATAGGCAAAAACGCCATTGGTAATATACTCGATCATCGGGGCGGGGGCACCGATAGTTATCGTACTTGATTTTTTAGCAAAGAAGCCGAGCTCCGTTCTGCGGGTAAATTCCGCTTGCATAGCCCAATAGGCCGCACCAATAGACAAGGCCACCAAAAGGCCGAATGTATTCACAATTTCAAGAAAGGCAATTTCTACACCGAGCGTATCGCGTAGGAAATGATATAGGGTTGGAAACACAATAACAAATTAACGACTTATTTCCAGGGTTTCAAAGGTTCCTTGCATTAAGAAATCGGCATTTATTTGTTGCATATTAAACGCCACTAAGGTATCAATGGCCAAGGGATCGTAATCGCTCACCACGCGAACGTAGTTGTCGGTATATCCTTGCATTTTACCCTCCCGAACTTCCGTTTCAAATAAAACCGGACGGGTTTTTCCAATTTGGGATTCGTAAAAGGCCCTCTTTTTCTTTTCACTCAGAGAACGCAACTGCGTTGTACGGTCGTTACGGAGTTTTTGGGGCACGGCATCTTGCATTTTTCGAGCCGTTGTATTCGCTCGTTCACTGTAGGGAAATACATGCAAATAAGAAACGGGCAATTCGTTCAAGAATTCAAATGTATCGAGGAAATGGGACTCTGTTTCACCCGGAAATCCAACGATCACATCTACCCCGATTCCGCAATCGGGCATACGCAATTTGATGTATTCAATGCGACTGCGATACAAATCGCTCAAATATTTGCGACGCATGCGTTGCAATAATTCATCATTTCCGCTTTGCAGGGGGATGTGAAAATGGGGCACGAATTTTTGGCTTTGGGCAACAAAGTCAATTATTTCGGGACTCAATAAATTCGGCTCTATGGAACTAATTCGGTAGCGTTTGATATCTGGTAATTGGTCTAATTCTTGAATTAAATCAAAAAAGGTTTCTCCGTGATTAACGCCAAAATCGCCAAGATTGACTCCTGTTAAAACGACTTCTTGTACGCCGTTTTCGGTGGCTTTTTTTACTTGCTCAAGGGTGGTCGCCACTGTGGCGCTTCTACTTTTACCTCGAGCCAAAGGAATGGTGCAAAAACTGCAGAAATAATCGCAGCCGTCTTGCACTTTCAGGAACATGCGGGTTCTATCGCCTTCAGAAAAACCGGGCACAAACTCATTAACCGACTTAATGGGTTGGTTTTGGATTCGTGCTTTGGGTTCTTTTTTCAAGGAGTGGAGGTAATCCATTAATTGAAATTTTTCGGCGGCTCCCAAAACAAGGTCTACACCAGGAATTTGTGCAATTTCTTGCGGCTTGAGTTGGGCATAACAACCCACAATTACAATGTAGGCCTCAGGATTGTGTTTTAATGCTTCCCGGACTACCTTTTTGCACTTGCGATCGGCATGGTCGGTTACGCTGCAGGTATTAATCACGTATAAATCCGCTCCCTCATGGAATTCCTTCCGATCAAAACCATTCTTTACCAATTGCTGCGCAATGGTGCTGCTTTCTGCAAAATTTAATTTACAGCCAAGGGTGTATAGGGCTACCGATTGTTTCAAGGTTTTGGCAAAATTACCCAATTCTTTTCATTAAAACAGCTTGGATGGCTTTCATGTATGCATAGATACCTATAAAAGGACCTCTCAACCAATTCTTTTCATTAAAACAGCTTGGATGGCTTTCGTGAATGCATAGGTACCTATAAAAGGACCTCTCAACCAATTCTATTCGTTAAATCAACTTCTTTTTGTTAAAATAACAAGGATGCCTCTAATGAACACGTACCAATATGCAAACCGTTGCCTGTGGCCGGACTTATACCTTGAATCAGAAAGTTATCGTTTAAGTTGCGCACGCCTACGTTCAAATTAACAGAATATCCAACCGTAACGAATCGCTGTTGAACGCCAACACTTAATAAGACTTCAATGGGCTTAAGGGGTAAATTATCCCATGTTTGCATGTACTGCGATTGATTTAATGGAATTTTATTAGGTCCCACGTAAAC
>CAMBBZ010000063.1 GCA_945863965.1 Chitinophaga pinensis
CCGAAAATGGCGAAGTGCGCTCCATCTCCACCGCCTCTCCCCTCGGAGCGGCGCTGTTAGGGAAGCTTCCCCAAGAAGAATTCTCTTGGAACGGAAAATCCATTCGAATCTTAAATTGTTACTAAGCTATGGATTTCTATAAATTGCGCGCCGACCAACAAACCTTCTTATCCAACGGAGAGAACACCTCCATTTCTGCCCGAAAAGCCGCCCTTTTGAAGCTCAAATCTGCCATTCAAAAACGAGAATCTGAAATCATTCAAGCCCTGTATGCCGACATGCAAAAGTCGGAATTCGAGGCCTACACCAGCGAAATTGGCTTTATATATCAAGAAATCTCCCATACCCTAAAACATATCGATTCTTGGGCCAAGCCCAAATCGGTGCGCACCGGACTTTCCCTGTTCCCCTCAATTGCCAAAATCCACCACCAAGCCTACGGCAAAGTCCTCATCATCGCCCCTTGGAACTATCCTTTCCAACTCCTCATCGCCCCCC
Organism: Chitinophaga pinensis; assembly: GCA_945863965.1. Taxonomy (GTDB): domain Bacteria; phylum Bacteroidota; class Bacteroidia; order NS11-12g; family UBA955; genus VMCP01. Next base: position 499 of record CAMBBZ010000063.1, read on the forward strand.
TCATCGCGGCCATCGCCGCTGGAAATACCGCCTTGCTCAAGCCCTCCGAACTCACACCGCATACCTCAAAAATACTCGCCGAACTCATCGCCGACACCTTTGAACCCGAGTATATTGCCCTGATTGAAGGCGAAGGTCACCTCATTGTACCAGAGGCGATCAATCAATACATACCCAACTTGATTTTCTTCACCGGCTCTACTGCCGTCGGACGCATCATCGCCAAAGCCGCCTCCGAACACCTCATTCCTTGCATCCTCGAGCTCGGTGGCAAAAGTCCGTGTATTATCGATAAAACAACCAATCTTGATGTGGCCGTAAAACGCATTGCGTTTGGAAAAGGCATCAACGCCGGACAAACCTGCGTGGCCCCCGATTACTTTATCGTTCACGAGACTATCAAAGACGCGTTTATCGCAAAACTCAAAGAGGCCTTTTACGATTTTTACTATAAAAATGATCAGCTAAATGCGTATACCCAAATCGTAAACGAACACCATTTCCAACGCCTACAAAACCTCTTAAACGGAGCTAAAATTATTTTCGGGGGAAATTCATTCACATCGGAACGACGCATAGAGCCTACGCTTGTTGAGGGCGACAGCCAACACCCGCTCATGCAGGAAGAAATATTCGGACCTATTTCACCGGTTTTTACCTTTACCAAAACCCAAGGCATATACGACCTCATTCAAAAACACCCCAATCCCCTAAGCCTGTACGTTTTCACGGAAAACAACTCTTTTGAAAACGAAATCGTTCAAAACATATCCTTCGGCGGCGGTTGCGTAAACAATACCCTCATGCATTTGGTAGACCCCAATCTGCCTTTCGGCGGAATCGGGAACTCAGGATCTGGGTCCTACCACGGACAAGCAGGCTTCAACGCCTTTAGCCACCAAAAAAGCGTGGTCAAAACCGCGAATTGGTTCGACTTGCGACAAAAATATCCGCCTTATAATGCACAATCTTTACGCATTATCCGTTGGTTTTTGCGATAGATACGAGCCTTTAAAACAAATTGGGCGGAAACAATTCCGCCCAACAAATTATAAAATATTCAGAGATTGCTTAAGTCTAAAAAGACAATAACCATTGCAACCGGTTCTTCGTCTTTTCAGCATTCGGCAACATCATCGCTTCCAAGCCCGTATTCAAGGGAACGGCGGGTAAATCTTCCGAACCCATAATTTGCACCGGAGCATCGAGTTTTACAAAGCATTGTTCCCCGATTCGACCCGCTAGGGCTTCTGCAAAGCTGTTCCTTCGGGTTTCCTCCGTAAGAACCAATACTTTTCCATGCCGCTTTGCCAATTCCATAACCGCTTCCTCATCGTAAGGCGCTAAAGTCCGCAAGTCTAAAATTTCCACCTGGTCGGCTATTTCCTTCGACCCGTTCAAGGCCCAATAAACGCCCATTCCGTAGGTTACCACACCCACGCTGCTTCCCATTTTTATGTTCTCTTGGGAAGCCGACTGCACAACCCGTGCTTTTCCGAACGGTATGATATAATCGGAATCGGGCTCCGGCGTTTTGGCCTTTTCCGTTCCCGGTACTTTGCTCCAATACAAGCCTTTATGCTCGAACATAATAACCGGATTGGGATCGTAAAAAGCCGCTTTCATCAATCCTTTCATATCTGCCGCAGTACTTGGATAGGCAATTTTGATTCCTTTAATAGGCAAAATACTGCTTTCTACCGTTCCTGAGTGATACGGACCGCCACCGCCGTAAGCGCCTGTCGGCACACGGATAACGCTGGCAATGGGATATTTCCCCATAGATAAATAGCAGCTTTTGGAAAGTTCCGTGACCAATTGGTTAATGCCCGGCCAAATATAATCGGCAAATTGTATTTCAACTATAGGCTTACAACCCACCGCACTCATTCCGGCCGTACTGCCCACAATATAGGCTTCTTGAATCGGGGTATTGAATACGCGATCACGACCATATTTATCACTTAAGGTCGCCGCTTCACGGAAAACTCCGCCCAATCTATGTCCCACATCCTGACCGTATAATAAGGCCTCGGGATGCGCATTTAAAATTTCATCAACCGCATACAGCGCGGCATCGACCATCACCACGGGCTCTCTGCCTTCTGGCGCCCTTACCCCCTTTTCCTCGGTTACAGGAGTAGGAGCAAAAACGTGGTCAAAAACCGTATTGGGGTCTGGATCTGCTGCGCCTTTAGCCCGCTCGAAATCTTCAGCAACCTGCTGCTGACACTCCGCGGTTATGGCATCAATTTCCGAATCGGTAACCGCTAAACTTTGTAAGAGGTTGCGCAAGCGCGGCTGAGGATCGATGCGTTCGTGCTTTTCCAAATCATCGCGGTACCATTCGCTGCGAACGCCGCTGGTATGGTGACCCAATAAAGGCACTTTGGCATGTACAAGCATAGGAACCCGCTCTTCGCGAACCGTTTTTACCGCGCGTTGCATCTCATCGTAACACTGCATAAAATCGCTGCCATTAATACGTATGCGACGGAGTCCTTTGAAACCCAATCCATATTCAAACGCATCCATGGCCCGCATTTCATTTCCGCTGGCCGAAATTCCCCAATCGTTATCTTGTACTAAATATATGATAGGCAATTTGTGTAAAACCGCCATTTGCAAAGACTCTGCCACCTCTCCCTCGGTAACCGAACCGTCTCCCAAAGAGCAAATAACTACCGGTTTTTCAGCCCCGGTTATAAGGCCTTGTGATTCTTTATATTTAATGCCGTGAGCCGCTCCCGTTGCCGGAATGGCCTGCATACCCGTTGCCGAACTCTGATGGGGCATTTTAGGCATATTGTCGCGATTCAAAGACGGGTGCGCGTAATACGTACGACCCCCACTAAAAGGATCCTCCGCCTTGGCTAATAATTGCAGCATTAATTCATAGGGTGACATACCCATACTCAATAACATACTTTCATCACGATAATACGGATACACAAAATCCTGCGGTTTTAGGTGCATTCCCGTGGCAATTTGTATCGCTTCATGGCCCTTCGAGGTGCTGTGAACGTATTTGGTAATGCTTCGATTCTCGTCGTATATCGCAGCCATGGCACGCGCCGTTTGCATGAGTCTCCAGGCCTCTAACACTATCTTTTTATCTATCATTCCGTATGTGGCTACAAGTTTACAAAAAAATCACCGCAACCCCCACGATTTAAGATGTAAACTGGGTAAATACAAAAGCCACTTTTTGCATTTTTTGCAAAAAATTTAAGCCCGAACTTTTTCAAAAATCGAATGGGAACAATTGAAATTATTTAACTTGCACACTTTGCACCTTAGTCATGAAGCCAACCATACGTTTGATACGCCTGTTCTTGTTTATTTATACCAGCCATACGTTGCAAGCACAAAACGATACAGACACCACCTACGAACGGATTAAAGGGGTCGAAATCAAACAGAACAGACTGAAAGAAAAGCTCAAGGAATCGGCCCTAACGGTTGAAAGTATGTCGGCCCAAAGCATTAAAGAATCACCCGCCTCAGACTTTTACGAGGCCTTAGGCCATCTGAAAGGCGTAGACGTGACGTCGGCTTCCCTCGGATTTAGAATCATCAATACCCGTGGATTCAATTCTACGTCACCGGTTCGAACCCTTCAAGTAATCGATGGCGTAGATAACCAAAGTCCCGGTCTTAATTTTTCTTTGGGAAATTTCTTAGGGGCCTCTGAACTAGATATTGCCTCACAAGAGATTGTGGTAGGAGCCAGTTCCGCTTTTTACGGTCCAGGTGCCTTTAATGGCGTTATCTCCATGACCACCAAAGACGTTTGGAAAACGCCCGGTTTCAGTTATAAGTTCAAAGTGGGCGAGCGACAGCTGATGGAAAATTCCGTGCGTTATGCCAAAGTATTCAAAAATAAAAAAGGCAAAGACGTTTTTGCATTCAAGGGGAACTTCTACTACATGAGGGCCTATGATTGGGAAGCCGATAACGACGATCCCGTTGATGGCAGTCCCGTTGCAAAAAATAATCCCGCTGGATATGATGCGATTAACCGCTACGGCGATGAAGTAGGCAGACCCGGCGAATTTGACCAAAGTAGCATTAATGGGAAGGAAACATTCCCGGGATTAGACCGATTTTATCGGAACGGATATTGGGAATCCGATATCGTAGATTACAATACCTATAACCTTAAAACATCGGCAACAATTGCGGCTAAGCCTTTCAAAAACAAAGATTTGGAATTCATTTTTCAAAGTAATTTTGGCATGGGTACCACCGTTTATCAAGGCGATAACCGTTATAGTTTGAACGACATCCAATTTTATCAAAACCGCTTGGAATTCAAACATAAAGACGGATTTGTGCGGGTGTATTCCACCTATGAAGACGCGGGCAACACCTACGATGCCGTTTTTACTTCCATATTATTGCTTGAAAAAGCCAAAGAAAACCATTTATGGGGCAGTGATTACCAACGGGTGTGGCGGGATAGCTTTTCTAGCCGCGTAAAAGGTCTTGAAGGATTCCCCAATTTCAAATATTTCCGGTATCCTGATTCCTTCATGCGTCAGTATAATATGGTCATCGATAACAACCGCGACCAAATTACCCAATGGCATAACGAAACCCAACGTATCGTAAATCAAGGTAAATACTTTACCAATGCCCCCAGTTTGAACCCGGCATTAGATTACTTCCAACCGGGTACCCAGCGTTTTGAAGACATGAAAAACGACATCACTTCCCGAAAAAGCTTCGGAGAAGGAGGAAGTGGTTTTTTCGACCGCAGCTCGCTCTACAATGCCCAAGCTGAACACCGATTCAATTTCAAAAACAATACCCTATTATCAATCGGAGCCTCTGGTCGAATTTATGCCCCGAATTCTGCGGGGACCATTTTTTCCGATACCAATGGTAGGGTCATAACCAACCAAGAATTTGGCATTTATGCGGGATACCAGCAGCGTTTTATGAAGGACAAATTGAAACTAAACGCAAGTTTCCGTACCGACAAAAACGTCAACTTCCCATTTGTATACAGTCCAGCCCTCTCATTTGTATACAATCCCGATAAAATCACGTTTTACCGACTTAATTTCACAAGTGGGGTCAGAAACCCGACCCTTGCCGACCAATACTTATTTTACAATGTCGGAAGGGCCATACTTTTAGGAAATCTAAATGGATTTAAAAACTTAGTCACCCTCGAATCACTCTTCGATTATTTCGAACAGCCCATACTAGACCTTACTCGTTTGGACTATTTCGATGTAGACCCCGTAGTACCAGAAAAGGTGCGAAGCGTTGAAGCAGGCTTTAAAGGGTTCTTCCTCAAGAACAAATTGAATCTCGATGCCAGTGCCTATTACAGTTACTACATAGACTTTATTGGATATAAAATCGGTTTCGATCCCCTGATTGAGGCCGCTTTAAACAGGGTAATAGGCGGACAAGTATACCGGGTTGCCACCAATGCCGCCAATGCGGTTACCACCATGGGTGCGTCTATTGGATTGAACTATTTCATCGGCGAAAATTTCACTCTTGGAGGCAATTACAGCTTCAATCAATTGAATAAACTCGACAATGCCGACCCCATAATTCCTGCTTTCAATACCCCAAGACACAAGTTTAATTTGAGTTTTGGCGCGAGTAAATTACGTGTGTTCAAACAGGACGATTGGGCGTTCAATGTGAATTTTAAATGGATTGAAGGCTTTCTTTTTGAAGGATCCCCTCAATTTACCGGCTTTATCAACAACTACTACCTCGTAGATGCCATGGTAGCCAAAGAAATCGCCAAATACAACCTGCAAATCAAGCTAGGGGCCTCTAACCTTACCAATAATATGGTCATGCAAGTATATGGAGGACCACGTATAGGCCGTATGGTTTACGTAAGTCTTTTGTATGATTTACCACAATAAGTTGAGGAATTTAACAATTATGTAAAAATACCTACATTTGTTCTAAATAAACGAAAACGACTCTTATGAAAAAATCAGTACTTAGTTTAGCTTTTTTGGGCTTGGCGGCTTTAAGCCTCAATGCACAAACCCGCTATGTTGACGACGTGCACACTAACAGCGACATCCAAATTGAAAAGGATATCGAGTATGCACAAAACTACACTGTGTTGTATGGTGACATCGATACAACAAAACCAGGACCTCAGTTTCTTTTAGAATCATTGAAATGCGATTTTTACTATCCTCCGTATGACAAAGCAATTGGAAATCGTCCTGTAGTAATCATGATGCATACCGGAAACTTTTTACCCCGTTACATGAACAATGGTCCCGTTGGTTACAAAGACGATAGTGCCACCGTTGAACTTTGCAAAGCATTTGCCCGTAAAGGATACGTGGTAATGGCGCCCACTTACCGTATGGGCTGGAATCCGATTGCATCTACCGAAGATGTGCGTCGCGAAACCATTATCAATGCCGCTTACAAAGGCGTTCAAGATTTAGGTGCTGCTATCCGTTTCCTAAAAGACGAAGCGTTTGTTTTAGGTAACTTCAATGCTTTAGATACGAACAAAATCGCAGTTGGCGGACACGGAACAGGTTCCTATATCACCAGCGCATTTGCCAATTTAGATAGACAAGCGGAAATTGTTATTGACAAATTCCGTCGCTCAGATAACGGTAACGTTATGGTAAATGACCAAATCTGGGGTGACCGCAAAGGTTATGGCGGCTTAGCTGGATTCAACAACGAAAACTGGAAAGGTTACAAAACAGCAGCCCAAGTGGCATTCCAAGTTGGTGGCGCGTTAGGCGATAGCAGCTGGATTGACAAGGGGGATATGCCTATGATTTGGGCCCATTCTGTTTTAGATCCATTCGCACCCTACAAAACGAATATCGTAAGTGTACCCGGTACGCCTTTGCAAGTAGTTGAAGCTTCAGGTGGTTACGATGTAATTAAATCGGCTTCTAGACAAGGCAATAACAAAGTTTACGAAGGCAAAGTAATGGATAACTACACTTTAGCTATCAGCAAATACAACGAAGGTATGGACGGTTTGTACCCCATGCACGGTGCTGCCAATGCTTCAGGTCCTTACGAGTGGTACGATACCACTACCATTAAGAAACTTCCATTGCCTCCTACTACGCTTCAGAACATTATAGGCGGTATACGTTTGTCTAACCCCTTACATGGCAAAACCAAGGCTATGAAGTATATCGATACGCTAGTTGGATACTTTGCTCCCCGCATCGCGGTTTCATTAGGATTGGTAACCTCTGTAGGTATCGATAATATGAACATGGGTAGCAATGTTGCAATCGGACCAAACCCTGCAACGGATAACATCACTGTTTTCAATAACTGGGAAAATAATGCGTTACGCAACATCGAAATTCGCAATCTTAACGGTCAGTTAGTGAAGTCTGTGCCTTTCAACGGAAAGCAACAAACTATCGAATTAGCACTACCTACCGGACTCTACATTATGAATATGGAGTTTGAGCGCGGAACCGGTTCTAAGAAATTCTTAGTAAACTAATTCCAAGCTTAACCATTCGCATTTTAAGGCCTCACCTAACCCGTGAGGCCTTAATTTTTGCCTAAAAAGGCGTATTTTTGCCCCTTCGCAAATCACGATATATCAATATATATGTATTCTACACTCTCAAAACTCAACTGGCCAGAAATCGAACAAGAAATGCTTCAATTTTGGGAAGATCGAGGCATCTTCGAAAAGAGTGTAGCCCAACGACCCTTAGATAATGCCTTTACCTTCTTTGAAGGTCCACCTTCTGCAAATGGATTACCCGGCATCCACCACGTGATGGCCCGTGCCATGAAGGATATCTTTTGCCGCTATAAAACCCAACAAGGATTTCGCGTAGAGCGCAAAGCCGGTTGGGATACCCATGGACTCCCTATAGAACTACAAGTAGAAAAACGCCTCGGTATTCGTAAAGAAGATATTGGCGAACGTATCTCCGTGGCCGATTACAACCGCGAATGCCGCGAAGATGTACTCAAGTTTAAAGATACTTGGGACGCACTGACCAAAAGAATAGGATTTTGGGTAGACCTCGAAAATCCCTACATAACCTACAATAATGACTATATCGAAACCCTTTGGGCCCTGCTGAAAAAACTTCACGATAAGGGATTTCTGTACAAAGGACATACCATTCAACCTTTTTCGCCTGCCGCTGGGACCGGATTGAGCTCACACGAACTCAATCAGCCCGGTACTTACCAAAATGTAAAGGATACCACCATTGTGGCTCAGTTCAAAAAGACGGGCACCGAAAACCACTATTTCTTGGCTTGGACCACCACCCCGTGGACGCTCCCGAGCAATACCGCCCTCGCCGTTGGTTCTAAAATTACCTATACCGAGGTCGAAACTTTCAATCCTTATACCGGCGAGCCTGTAGTAGTAACCCTTGCTGATGCCTTGATTCCTAAGTTCTTCAAAGAAGAAAATAAAGTAAGCGAACTTCCCCATTACGATACCAATCAAAAAACACTTCCATGGAAACCCCTTCGCTCCTATAAAGGCAGCGATTTAGTGGGACAATCCTACGAGCAGCTTATGCCCTACGCCCAACCTGAAGACGGTGACGCTTTTCGGGTTATTGCCGGCGATTTCGTTAGTACCGAAGACGGTACCGGTATCGTGCATATCGCCCCAAGTTTTGGTGCCGATGACTATCGCGTAGCCAAACAAAATGGAATAGGCAGCCTTACCTTGGTAGATAAAAAAGGCCGCTTTGTATCCGAAGTGCATGATTTTGCCAATGAATTTGTAAAATCTGCTTACCTAAATCCCGAAGAATTAGAAACCGAAGCCAAAAAACAAGGTCGCGACAAATATTTGAGCGTAGACGAACGGATTGCCATTAAACTCAAAACTGAAAATAAAGCGTTCAAAGTAGAACGTTACGAACATACCTATCCCCATTGCTGGCGTACCGATAAACCCATTTTATACTATCCCTTAGAAAGCTGGTTTATCAAGACTACCGCCGTGAAAGACCGAATGGTCGAACTCAATAAAACAATCAACTGGAAGCCTAAAAGTACCGGTGAAGGCCGCTTTGGCAACTGGCTCGAAAATCTCGTAGACTGGAATTTGAGCCGCAGTCGGTATTGGGGAACCCCACTGCCCATCTGGCGCAGCGAAGACCAACTTGAAGAACGTTGCATTGGTAGCGTGGAAGAACTGATGAACGAAGTCCAAAAAGCCAATACTGCGCTCGGACTCTCCCAAGTCGTTAACCGCGAAAATTTAGATCTTCATCGCCCTTATGTCGATGAAATTACCCTAGTAAGCGACTCAGGCCAACCCATGAAACGCGAAGCGGACCTCATCGATGTATGGTTCGACAGTGGCGCAATGCCCTACGCCCAATGGCATTGGCCCTTCGAAAATCAAGAACTTTTTGAAAAAAACTTCCCCGCCGATTTTATCGCCGAAGGCGTAGACCAAACCCGCGGTTGGTTTTTTACCTTACACGCACTCGGTGTCATGCTTTTTGATCAAGTCGCCTTTAAAAATGTTATCGCCAACGGACTTGTACTCGATAAAGACGGCAATAAAATGAGCAAACGACTCAATAATGCTGTAGATCCGTTTACTACCGTAGCCACCTATGGCGCCGATGCCGTTCGTTGGTATATGTTCACCAATTCACAACCTTGGGACAATCTAAAGTTCAATCTAAACGGCGTTCAAGAATCACAACGTAAATTCTTGGGAACCCTCTACAATACCTATAGCTTTTTTGCCATTTACGC
>CAMBBZ010000064.1 GCA_945863965.1 Chitinophaga pinensis
AATACTTGCGTCCAGATTATGGTTGGCTACTTCAGAAGTATCGAATGGTAAAGTTCAGCGTATTGCTGAGAAACTTTGGCTTCGTCATAAAGCGTTTCTGCTTTTATTCGTGCATTGGCAGAAAACTCCGCTAATAACTGTGGCTCTTCAATTAATTTAATTACCCCTTCGGCCATGAGGTGCCACGCTCCACTTGGATATACATAACCAGTACTATCATGGGAAATCAGTTCCGGAACACCCCCTATTTCATATCCCAATGCCGGAACCCCACAAGCTAAACTCTCCATCACTGTGGTGGGCAAATTGTCCTCTTGGGATGTCGTAATGTATAAATCTGCTGCTGAAGTTAGGGCGCGCACCTTGCGTACGTCGCTGATATATCCCGCATTGTAAAACGGCACGGGCAGATTGAAGGCAGTATTTGACTTCCCCATCACGATTACCTGTAATTCGTAAGACTTTAAGCGTTCCACTAAAGCTAAGAAATCAGGAAATCCTTTTGCAGGATTTTCCAAATTAGCAGCCGAAAAAAACACCGTAAAAACATCAGCCTTTAAGCCAATACTTTCACGTATTTGTTGCTTTTCTAAGAGGTTTGACACCTCAAAATCCGAGACTTTTATGGGATTTGGGATAATTGAAATATGCGTGTTTTGTCGAATTACGGGACTCGTTTTTGCTATTTCAGCGAGCCATTTCGATGGTGACGCCCAATGAATATTTGCGGCGCCAAGAATATGCGTTTTCCATTCTAACCAAAATGCCGGTGAATTGGTAGTCTCCGGATGAATCATATAAGGACATGTTCCGCATCCTTTAGTTAGTTGTTGGCAGCCCCATAAATAAAAACACCCCCCAGTGAAAGGCCATAAATCGTGACACGTCCATACAACGGGCTTGCCTAAATTGAGCAATTTCTTAAGCGAGTCGAAAGATAAAAATCCTTTTAATATCCAATGTATATGGATGATGTCGGCATCCAATATTAATGGGTGCTCGCTAATATCAACACCCACACGGGCGTGATTGAATTGAAAACGTATGGTACGATCGCGTTCGTATTGCAAAAAATCAAACTTGTCTAAGGCATGATTAATCAGGGCGCGCCATTTACGCAATGGTGTATTCGCCCATACCTGCGTTTCACTAAGATCGGTTCGGGAGGCGTCAAAAATTAAATGCCTGGAAGAAACGGTTGTATATTGGTTCAAGGCCGAATTCAAACGCTGGGCCACTATCGAAGCGCCCCCTTTATCGGATGCATTTAAATGAACCACTTTCATATTATACTCTTTGGATTGTCTTTAATTTACGCACCAAAACAAAGGCTAAACCAAACGTAATGAGCATTAAAAAACCGCCAGTAAAATAGGGCAATCGGTAGTATTGTGCATATAAAAAACCACTAGCTAGTGGACCAATAGAACGGGCTAAAGAGCCCATACTCTGTAAAATTCCGAGCATTTTACCTTGAGCATCTGCCGGAGAATGAAGAGAAACCAAACTATTCACCGATGGCATCAGGAGTCCATTTCCTACAGCTAAAAATAATATAGCCATTACTTGAACGGGATAAAACCATTCCAAGCTAGGCAGCGGTATGAGAGTGAGTCCTAAACCCGCGATAGGGCAACCCCAAAGGAGCATACGATTCAGTCCTATTTTCTTTTGGAAAAACCCAATCAATCCTCCTTGAACGACAGCCGAAAACACACCTATGACACCAAATATATTTCCTATAGCTTTTGGACTCAAAAAATAATGTTCTTTCCACAACACGGCTGCATTGATTTGCATCATGCTAAAAGCGGTAATATAAATGAAGTTGATGAGCAATAATTCTCCGATTATTTCAATGTTCCACGCTTGAGCCATTCCTTTAAAGGTATCAATAGGTTTACGCCGAACGCCCCCCAATTGGGTATTACTCTCGGGGAGTAACACAAATGCCAATATAAAATTCAATACACATAACAAAGCTGTGAAAAGACCCACATACATCATTCCGCCGTAGGTAGAATGAGATCCAGCGGAATACAACCAGCCACCCAATGGGGGACCAAAAACAAATCCTAGGCCAAAGGCCGCTCCGATGATACCCATTTTTTTCGCACGATCTTTTGCATCTGAAATATCAGCGATATACGCCTGTGCCGCGCTTATATTGGCACTACCAAAACCTGAAATTATCCGAGACATTAACAAGGTGGCGAAAGACCCAGCGAAACCAAAAACAGTATATCCAATGACATTGGCAATAATAGAACCTAAAATAATAGGTCTGCGACCGATGCGGTCGGATAGTGCTCCAAATAAGGGCGCGAACAAAAACTGGATAATGGAAAAAACCGCCGCTACCAGGCCTACGGCTACATCCGGATTTAATCCAGAGGCGCTGGCAGAAGCCATTGTTTTGGCCAAATTAGGTAAAATAGGAATTATGATACCGAATCCTAATAGATCTATAAAGATGGTTAGGAATAAGATGGCTATTCGTTTATCTTTCATTGGGAAATCTTAGCATAAGCCCACGATTCGGACAAAGGTATGTACAGGCGTTCACGGGCTTCCCCAAGCGTTTGAATGAGGGGATTAATAACAAGTGTATGTCTGTCAATTTCTTTCGACATTAACGCCTCTTGAGCGGCATTAATTGAAAATATTTTTGATGTATTGCAAAAGGGCTGCCACAAGATTAGGCGTTGAAAGAAATCAACGGGGAAATCATTCAGCAATTTAAACACTTTGTCTATACTGCAACCAGTAGGTGCAGCTACGGATTGATCTACCGCCACAATTAAAATTGAATCGTGCAGCAGGGTATAGCCCGCGCGCAAATCGGTTCCATGCGCTTTCCAATCCGACACAAAGAAATCTAGCTCTTGACAAAGGGTTTCTATTTGTTGGGAACCTAACAACATGTTCGCCCCAAAAAACCAAACGCGACTATTATCAGGTAAATGCGGTATGATCATTTTGTGTGCTGATTTACCAACTCGGCGATATCCATAACGGCTATTTCAGCTTCTTTGTCGAGGTGTTTAGTCCCATCGCGCATCATCGTCATGCAAAACGGACAATTTACCGCAATAATATCTGGATTGCCCTGAACGGCTTCTTCAGCCCTTTCTATGTTGACTTCTTTGTGGCCTTTTTCTGCTTCCTTGAACATTTGTGCGCCACCGGCCCCACAACACAAACCGTTGGTTTTACAGCGTTTCATTTCTTGTAAGTCTGCGTCTAAACGCTCAATAATCATCCGAGGCGCTTCGTAAATTCCATTGGCCCGACCTAAATAACAACTGTCGTGATATTTAATTTTCTTACCGTTAAAGGGACCTCCTTCAATGGCCAAGCGACCTTGATCGATCAATTCATTGATGAATTGGGTATGATGTACCACATCATAATTTCCCCCTAGTGATGGATATTCGTTTTTAAGCGTATTGAAGCAATGAGGACACGCAGTAACAATTTTTTTAATCGCATAACCGTTCAAAACCTCTATGTTTTGCATGGCTTGCATTTGGAAAAGAAATTCATTTCCGGCGCGTTTAGCGGGATCACCCGTACAGCCTTCTTCAGCTCCAAGAATGGCGAATTCTACGTTTGCTTTTTGGAGGATTTCGGCAAACGCTTTGCTAACGCGTTGGGCTCTTTCGTCATAACTTCCGGCGCAACCAACCCAGAAAAGTATTTCAGGGGATTTGCCTTCTTGGATAAACGATTGAATTTCTTTAATGGCCTGCATGTAGTCGCAATTTCGTTATTTTTTTTGCGATTTTCATCATCGAGAGCGCAATTGACTTATTAAAAAATTGCGTTTATCGCAACCGCAATCTAATTCCTCAATTAACGAAGCCGCCCAAGTAGTCGTTTCAAAAAAAAGGCCTTCCCCAAGGAAAGGCCTTCAATTCTCTATTTAGCAAAGGGTTAATACCCCACACCACCCATTCCTGATATTTCCTTGTAAGGTATTATCAGAACGGGTACTTCAGATTTCTCGCAAACCTTTTGAAAAGCGCTGGTTTTGAATACGCCTTCGCTATTACTTACTGCGCTAACCCAACAAGGTCGTAACTGCTGGGAACGTTCTAGTATGCTTTGGGCCGCATCTTTTGCAGGAACCTCTTCCATCGTGGTTTTGATTTTCCTCTCTTCCATGTAATTCTTTCCTTGCAGCGCGTACGCATGCACATAGCGCGTATCTTCTTTATCGGAAGGACTACTTACGCCATAAACATGTACCGCAGAATGGGTAATTTGCGCCCACTCAGAAACGCGATAAAATTTCTGTCGGGTCTCTGATTGTCCATCCAACGGCATCAGTATGGTATTAGGATTTTCCCATTTGGTAGTCGCGTTAAGAAAGAGTAGCGTACCGTTAAATGATTTTACAGTAGTCGACATGCCTCCCCCTAAAAATCCCGTTTTCACACTATGGGCACCTACCACTACCATATTGCAATCGTGCGCATCGGCAACCTTTGCGATGGTTCTCCAAAATGGACCTTCTGTTTTAAGGTATTCGATATCCTTAAAATGGGTGCGTTTGAAATCTGCTTTGAACGAATCCATATCCGTGCCCCCCAACAAATTATAAGAATCAGAGGTTTGGACATAGGTTAGGCTCAAATTGGATTTTTTGCTGATGTACAATGCCGCATTCAAGGCGTGTTCAAATTGCACATTTTTGTCAATGCTAAATAAAATTCGTGTAGTTTTTTTATCCATAGGCATTTATGTTGTTTATTCAAAGAACGTAGAATTTAAAGACAAAAACAACCCTTTTTAAAACGTTAACAAATTGAGAACCTATATTTTCAAAATTCGTTATTTTCTAACGAACAGGTTGTATTTTAATATACAGTAAATGGCTCTGAAGCCGTCTTTCCATCCAATTTTCTTGCCCTCTTCGAAGGTTCGGCCGTAATAACTTATGCCAACCTCATAAATGCGAACCCCTTCAATTCTAGCTACTTTAGCGGTAATTTCAGGCTCAAACCCAAAGCGATTTTCTTTCAACTGAATGGATTGTAGCATACTGGTTCGGAACATTTTATAACACGTTTCCATATCGGTAAGATTCAAATTGTTAAACAAATTTGACAAGAAAGTCAAAAACTTATTGCCAATACTGTGCCAAAAGAACAATATACGGTGGGGATTTCCGCCCATGAATCGACTGCCGTAAACCACATCTGCAACCTCGTCTACAAATGGCTTTAATAAAATATTATACTCTTGAGGATCGTATTCTAAATCGGCATCTTGAATAACGGTTATATCGCCTGTAGCCGCCTTAATACCGGTATGTAAGGCCGCTCCTTTCCCTTTGTTTTTTTCGTGCCGATTAAGATTGATCTGCAATCCTGGATTTTTTTCCTTGTAATCACACAGCACCTCATAGGTGCCGTCTTTTGAACAATCATCAACAATTATAATTTCTTTTTGAAAACCACCAATAAGGATTACCTTTTGAATTTTATCAAGGATAAAGTGAATGGTTTTGGCTTCATTATAGGCCGGAATGACAATAGAGAGTACAGGCATTGCTTCAAAATTAGTTTAAAGTTTGGGCTTTACCTCCATTAATCCCGGAACAAAATACCATTTACCGGTCGTAAGTTCCTGACATCGGTACCGACTGCGCAATTTAGGTCCACGTATGAACAACCTATTCTCAATATAAAAACCGGCCCCTTCTGTAATACTTTCAACCAATAAATGAAGCTCTTCTCGCAGATCGTATTGTTTTAAGGTACGAACCAATTCCGGACTCGTACAGCTGCTGGCGGCTGGATTTTTGACGTAATTACCTATGGCCGCTAATACATTTTGAGGAAGATAACTTGGGGTAAGTATGGGTTTCGCCACTTCATGGAATTCGCCTTTCCATTCAATCCCGTGCGGCTTTACTTTAAATCCGTTTTTCTCGAAGTTAATCAAATGCGCGGTCTCATGCAGAAAAGTCACCATAAAGGCATAAGGATTCAGGTTGTTGTTAATACTTATTCGGTGGGGCTCTCCGGTCCTAGGGGGCCGATAATCGCCAAATTTTGTTTTACGTGGCTTTTTAATATGCAATTGAATGCCATATTTCCAAAGTAAATCATGCGCATATTGTGCACTGCCACTAGGCAGATACTTTTCAAGTGTGTGCAACAATCCAACGCTCATTGAACACACTTAATTGCGAGGATACAAGAGTTCCGACACGGTTAATCCGATTGATAACGCAGAGGTTGCCGCAGGACTTGGGGCATTCAGGATATGAATAAAATACAAAGACTCTTGAATATAAAAATCATCGAGTAAATTACCTTGTTTATCAACGGCTTGTGCCCGCACGCCGGCGGGAGCTGGAACTAAATCTTCAGCTTTAATTTCCGGAATCAGTTTTTGCAGCGCGCGCGTGAATGCGGCTTTAGAATACGATCTATAGTATTCACCTATACCCATTTTCCAATATTTCAAAGCCACCTTTTGAAATCCACGCCATGAAATACTTCCCCAAAAATCAGAAAAATCGAAGCTTGTTTTGCTATAACCCTCCCTCTTAAATGCAAAAACCGCATTCGGTCCCGCTTCAATTTCTCCTGTAATTCGGCGGGTAAAATGAACCCCTAAAAAAGGGAATTGCGCATCAGGAACTGGATAAATGAGAGACTTGACTAAATGGGCCTTTTTCGGATTGATGGTATAATATTCACCCCGGAACGGTATGATACGCACATTGAGATTTTCACCGGCCAATGCGGCAATTTTATCGCAATGCAATCCCGCACAATTCACTACTTTATGGGCCTCTCGAGTTCCATTACTGGTAAGAACTTCTACCCTATCCTCTTTAATTTCAAATCCCAATACTTCCGTGGCCGTTAAAATTTCTACTCTAGTAGAATTCGCTAAAACAGCCGCTATCGCATCGGTCAATTGGCGATAGTTTACGATACCGGTTTGGGGTACAAAAATACCTTTCAAACCGCGGGCATTGGGTTCATATTCTTTAATTCCTGCTTCGCTCAAGCGCTTCAATCCCATCAAACCATTTTGAATACCGCGATCGTATAAGGTATCTAAGGCGGCAAATTCTGATTCATCAACGGCTACAATCACCTTTCCACAAAGCTCATAAGGAATGTTATTTTCCTTACAAAAATCAAGTAGCATTTGATACCCGCGAAGGCAATTTTCGGCTTTTAAACTTCCGGGTTTATAGTATATGCCTGAATGAATGACCCCACTATTATGACCGGTTTGGTGTGCCGCTAAGGTGGCTTCTTTCTCTATGATGGTAATGTGCACCTCTGGATTATGAATCCATATTTGATAGGCGCTTGCTATACCCACAATTCCCCCACCAACTATGACCAATTTTTCCATATTGCAAAGGTATGAAAAACTAATCACGCTGAAGGTTCGAATCCCATAGGGCGCGACCAATTCCGCAAGAACTGCATTTTTTAACTTCACAAAATTGTTTGTATTGGTTCATCATGCCATAGCTCCGGCGTTGATTGGGCTTTTCCTGCTGCGCGATCCATTTCATTTGACTGCTAATACGATTCAATTCAAAAACACCCGAATTTAAGGGGTCCAACAACCCTGCAGTCAATGGAAGTCCTAAAAAGATACGACGCGCTCCCCATACCGGGATAATGGCATTTTGAATCAATTTAGACCGACCCAAATAATTCCATGGTTTTATGCGCAGTAAATTTGCAGCTTCAATCATAGGATCTGCAACGGCACCCTCTTTTTCTTTATCAGTACCCCGCATGAATCCCAAAATCGACGGTTCCGCTTCTATCTGCAGTGCTAAATCCAATTGGTCATACTCTTGCTCTATTAGCAATTTATCTAGATATCCGTTGCGGGATTCCATCCAACATAAAAATTGGAGAATGCGATCCATGGGGTACGATCCAGGCCTTAGGTTTCGGTGCTGCCATTCGTGAATCCACGTTAATGGCGGAAAAACATGTTGTTTTCCCATTTGAACCAGCCAATCCGTTTGTGCTTTAATGCGTGATGGACTGGCGTGCCAAACCCCAGATTCTTTCAAAACCCAACCCATATAGCTTTGGGCCTCATAACGTCGGAAAACCCGTAGTGGAATTTCACGCGCCAAACCCAACGCGTTCATTCTATTTTGAGGGTCAACACTATAGCCCAACAAACGCATAAATAACACCCGTTCCCAATCAAACTGAACCGACTCGGCCCATTGGAATGTTTCTTCGGATTGTTTTTTTAATTCCGAAAACGCCGCTATATCCAATTGCCGTTTAATGTCAACAGCTGAAACCCGACTTATATGGGATTGGCAAACAAATTCCGTTTTATTGCTTTTGGTAATTTGCATTTTTTGCAAATCTTTTTCAGTAAAATAGTCACTTAAAGCTATTGTTGGCAAGCTTTTGCCCGACTCATTTTGGATTTCTTCGTCGTGAATCCAAACCACGTGAAGAACTACTTGGTTGTACCGCGTATCGGTATGATGACCGTGCATACGCCAATGCGAACTGTTAATGTGTATTTCAATACTACCATGGTGAATTACCCCATCAATATCGACCTCAGCCCCTGTAAAATCAGGACCTTGCAAGTGATTGAGCTGACCAAAATTTAATACCCGAATTCCCTGTTTGGATTGACTTGTAAATTCGTTTTTTTGGATCCATATGGGATTCCAAAACGCTTGTAAAACATCTTCTTTCATAGCTTTCCCCTCGATAAAGTATGAAGTTACAAAAAACCGCTCAACTATTAAAAAGATGGTACTTGGGCAAAAAGTCGAGATCCTATGTGGCTATATAAAACAAAAAGTCTGTACCTATTATAGATACAGACTTTTTGAACTTCGTATTTAAGGACCTGTCCGATCCAAAACATGTATTTTATAGTCCTAACAGTGCCTCTTCGGGACGTTTGCCACTGAGGAGCATTTCAGGATTTTCCAAAAGATTTTTAACTCTTACGAGAAAGCTAACACTCTCACGTCCGTCGATGATTCTATGATCATAGCTGAGGGCTAAGAACATCATTGGACGAATCACCACTTGTCCTTTTTCAGCTATAGGACGTTCTACGATATTATGCATACCTAAAATACCACTTTGTGGCGGATTAAGGATAGGCGTACTGAGCATCGAGCCAAAAACACCGCCGTTGGTAATGGTAAACGTACCGCCGGTCATTTCATCGATTGACAATTTATTATCACGGGCTTTTAAGGCCAATCTCTTTACTTCGTTTTCTATTCCGTCAAGGGTAAGCGCTTCTGCATTGCGAATAACGGGCACCACCAAGCCCTTAGGCGCACTTACGGCAATGGAGATATCACAATAATCGTGATAGATAATTTCTTCCCCATCAATACTCGCATTTACTGCGGGCCATTCTTGAAGTGCGATACAAACCGCTCGGGTAAAGAAACTCATAAATCCAAGTCCGACACCAAATTCTTCTTTGAATTTATCCTTATACACATTGCGTAAATCCATGATCGGCTTCATATTGACCTCATTAAAGGTAGTCAACATAGCCGTTTCATTTTTAGCCATTACCAAACGCTTGGCGACTGTTTTACGCAAATTCGTCATTTTAACCCGTTTGGGTTCGCGAGAAGCCGCTACTCCAAATCCAAATCCACTTGGCTTTTTAGAAACGCCTTGGGCCACAATCGCTTCTAGTACGTCTATTCTAGTAATTCGGTTATTCGAACCACTTCCCTTTACGCTTTGTGGATTGACTCCATATTCAGACATTAGTTGTTTGGCTATAGGAGAAGCAGAAACATCCGAAAAATCGGATGGGGATGCTGCAGGAGCGGGAGTAGTTTTATTAACAACTACAGGAGCTGCTACTTCAGGACTTGCGGCCTTGGGTGCTGCTGCAGACGCAGCTACCGTGGTGTTCGCAGGCGCCTCGGCAGTTTCATCGATCACGGCCACTACTGTATTTACGGGAATGGTATCGCCTTCGGCACCTAGTAACTGTAAAATTATACCGGCCTTTTCGGCATTGACTTCAAAGGTGGCTTTATCACTTTCAAACTCCGCAATGGGATCGTCCATTTTGACATAATCGCCAACTTTAACCAACCATG
>CAMBBZ010000065.1 GCA_945863965.1 Chitinophaga pinensis
GCCGCATGTGCAATCTCATGTCCCATAACGCCCGCTAATTCCGCTTCACTTTCAAGAAATTTTAAAATGCCCGTATAAAAGTAAATATAGCCTCCTGGGGTACAAAAGGCGTTCAGGGTATTATCGTCCTTGATAATGCGAATTCTCCAAGGGAAGCTTCCCTCGTGATCCACGTCATTATTCAATAAAATACTATCTCTAACGGCGTATAGATATTGATATATTTGGGTATTTTGTTGACTGTCGAGAATGATGGTGGCGTTGCTATTGTCAAATTCGGAGGCTACTTGCGCTCCAAATGTGAGGTCTTTACTTACCGGAAATAAGTTAAAATTACTCGTAAAACGATTACAGGAACCCACTAAAAACAGCAGGACAAACAAACCTATGTATTTCATAAATCAAAATTAACGAATTCTAGTGGGTATTGGTATGGGCCGTGTGGTGGGTATTGGTGAAATAATGTGCAACGCGTTTAATTCGTTAATTTTGTGCGATGCCTGTGCACATACGACGAGGGGTTTATGATGATTTGCCTGAAATTCTCAGCTTAATTAAGGAGTTAGCGGAGTACGAGAGGGCGCCCAATGAGGTGAGCATTACCTTGTCGCAATTGCAGCAAGATGGATTTGGGCCCCGGCCATTATTTGAGTTTTTAGTAGCCGAGGTGAATGCAGAAATAGTGGGAATGACGTTCTTTTATTACCGGTATTCTACCTGGAAAGGGAAGTTCATGTATCTCGAAGATTTTGTGGTTCGGTTGGATTCTAGGGGACAGGGCATTGGCTCGCAATTATTTAGGGCCTTAATGGAGATTTCTCAAACGGAAGATTGTGTGGGAATGACTTGGCAGGTGCTCGATTGGAATGAACCCGCATTGAACTTTTATCGCAAATACGGAGCGCGATTAGATGGCGAATGGACCAATGGGCGCTTGATGCGTTCGGAAATTTCCCGCTATATAAATTTAGAATAATGCTGTTTGTTATGACATTCGACTTGGTAATGCCGATCGTTTAAGTCGTAATAATTGGTTTGCCAAAAATCAACGATTTTAAGTAGCGCTAACTTCTTGACAAGGCGATTGTTGCTTTGCCACCAGTGTTTGGGGAACTCACCATGAAAACCGAGCAAAACCCCCCGTAAAACTAATGATTCCAATATTTTTTCGTATTTTGGATGGCTTAATACCTTATTGGTATCGAGCAATACCACGTTTAAATTGTTTTTAACCAAATCCCAAACGGACGACAAAAAGTCGTTCCAATTGATTCCTCTTGAGCATTTGATGTACAAAATTCGTTGGTCGCCTCCATCGGGGAAAGGCCAGCTCCATTTGGACAAGTCGCGTCGTAGCGACATATCCATATAATAGAACCAAGAGGCGGTAACGGGCAATTCATGTGTAAATGCGCTTATCCATGTACGTGCATCGTAAATTTTGTCTTCCACAACATAGGGTATTCCTATTCGGCATGCCGTAAACTTCTGTTTGAGAAGATATTGGGCATACCGCTCGCGGGTTTCATCAATTGATTGGACCGTAGAGAGCGCATCGGGGCCTAAGAGAATAGTGTCCTCTTTATAAATAGTTCCAAGCGGAAGATTCATACCCATGTTGCGAAAGTTTTAATTATCCAAAACGATGACCAATCATTCAGGAACAAGCGCTACAAATATAGGGCTTAAGTGATAGGTGGGTATATATTGTGATATACGAATAGGATGGAATACTATACTATTAGTATCCTAAAAAAGACTTAAAACCTACTAATTAAAAACCTAAGTATTAGGTATGTAATTAAATAAGTCCTTTTTCTTTAATCGCAATTAATTGATCGATGCTCACCTCTGTTTGATGCTCTTGGGAGAGGGCTTTTAGAACTTTTGTTTTCGTATTGCGCACATGTTGCTCAGACAAATTCATGAGCGTCGCAATTTCTTTTACTTTATGACCATTAATAAAATAGGCCAATAAGGTTTGTTCGGTTTGATTGAAAAGTTGAACGCTTTGGAAAAAATCGAGTAAAAACCTTATACCATCAATGGCTTTTATTTGGTTCAATTCATTGCTCCAGTCGTCTTTTATTTCGGTTATGCCTTCTAATTCACGTCGTATTTGGATAATTTCCGGATCTTTACCAAAGTTCGATTGCTTGAGTTTGGATGCGATTTTGTCTAATTTTTTATTGATGACTTGGTTGGTTGAAATAAGCCGCTCGGCAAATTGTTTTTTGCTTTGATTGAGTTCGTTAATACTGCGGTTGTTTTGCAGCTCAAGTTGGAGTTTTTGAATGGCATTTTTTCGATTTTTTTGGAAAAATAGAAATGAGATGCCCCCTAATAATAATACAAGGATTATTCCAATAAGGGTAATGGCATAAACGGTTTTTTCAGTGCTGTCCAATTCCAGCTTTAATTTTATATTGTGATTTTCGTTGTACAACTCATTCATTTTGAGTTGGTTTTTCAGATTATTTTGAAAGGTCAGCGCCTCGGAGCTTTGAATGTCTAGTTCTGTATTGAGATGTTCAATTCTCCATTTATCGCCTTCTGCGGTGCCCTTGCGGTTTTGGTAAAGAATGTAGCTTAAGGTACTTTTTACTTTTTTGTTAGTGGCTATGGAGGGATTGTAATATAATTGGCTAAGTTCTTGGTTATTGAAGATAGGCATGCCCTTAGATTGGGCATATGCAAGTAAAGAGCACCACTGAATTAAAAATTCGTTTGGATTACTAATTAATTGCTTGCGGTATTTGGAGAATAATACCGCAAAACGACTGATATCATTAGTGAAGCTGTAATAAAATAGGTAATGCAGGTCGCGTTTCGTTTCAAACAGTTCACCAAGGTTAGTAATGTTCAGGCGATCTAAATAGTATTTAAAAGAATCGATTTGATTGGTTCCCCAAAATAGATGAATCTTGTTCAAATCGTATATGGCTCGTTCGTAATCATCCGACGGTTTGAAAATTGGGCTGTATTTTTTATATACGCTGAGGGCTTCCTCGGGTTTTGCATCAACTAGGGAACAAGTAATAATATTATTGATGAGCATGGGTACTTTAATTTTAAGCACTTCCGCGCTCTTGAGCGCTTCCGTAAAGTATTCAGAGGCGATTTTGTACTCTTCTAAATCATAATAAATTGTCCCTGCATTATTGGCGCTTTGTAACATCCAGTGGTGGTTCTCTTGCGCTTTGGCAATTTGATACGATTTCGCAAAAAGAGCCCGAGCACTATCAATTAAATTATTGAAATGGAAATAGATCGCTTTTTCTTGTATGGCAGATAGTTGTAAATCTATCTGATTGGTGTTTATGCTGTTTAATTCTAATAGGGCTAAGGAGTCTTGATTCTTTTCAAAATAGTGCCAAGTCCGCATTAAAGAAACGGCTGTTTTAAGATTGTCGTTATCGCGCCAATCGGGATGCGCTTCCATTTTCGAGGCAATCCAATTTATCTCTTCGATCGATTTGGTGCGCACCGCATAGAGATAGGTGGGTAAGGCTCGATACCCAATGGTGTCGACTTCTAATGCGTGTTCTACTTTTTTCCAGGTACTATCGGCCGATTTGAATGTTTCGGGGACACTGTTATTCTGTTGACAGCCAACCACGAAGATTACGGCTACCCAAGCAAGCACAGAGAAGAACGAAAAGGGGTGTTTTTGTTGCATTAGAAAAATTTATGTCAAAGTTACAAAGACTTAGTCTAATTTTATAATTTACAATAATTGCAAAAGGTAAATAATATTTGCAACCTATAGAAAATTAATTGTTTGATCGTGTTTTGGCATTGGTTAACGTATCGGTTTTATGCAAAAAAACATGAACACTTCCGCATCGAGCAAGTTGTAGTTTCCGATTTTTAATGATGAGATACGCGTAACGCACAACATACCATATATTTATTTTTATTTTTTTTGATATGTGCAAAGCCCTCTAAAGCCTGTCTTCTTGATGAATAATCCTATTTTTTTGGTTATTTTTTTGTTAATTTCGACAGATGGTCGTTTTGATTTGTTAAAAAATTACTATTACTTGCATTTTGAGAACCAAAAACACCAATCGTATGAAAAAAGTATCACATTCAATTTCGAAGTGTATTTTATTAGCTTTTAGTGCTTTAGCCCTACCAACATTGGGCTATGCACAATCAGCCTCAGAAGACACACTTCTCATGGAGGAGGTTTCCATCAACGCCGCGGGTTTATCAAAAAGTGCGCGTAAAATCGGGTATGGAACTTCACAAATTAAAAGCAAGGCGATTTCCACTTCGGGGGAAAGCGGCTTGATTCAATCATTAACGGGTAAGGCATCAAACGTGCAAATTACCCGCTCTACAGGTGATCCAGGGGCTGGGGCTTACATTCAAATCCGCGGACAGAATACCATTACGGGCTCCAATCAGCCTTTAATTGTTGTGGATGGGGTGCCTGTTAGTAATTCAAGTTTAGGGGGTGGAATAGACGGGGTTGTTCAACAATCGCGTTTGAATGATATCAATCCTGCCGATATTGAAGACATCCAAATATTAAAGGGGGCTGCGGCCGCTGCTATTTGGGGAACACGCGCCGCCAATGGGGTTATCATGGTGACAACCAAAAAAGGCAAAAAAGGGTTGAACATCGAATTTAGCAGTTCCTTGTCGCTAGATGAGGTAAACCGCG
Organism: Chitinophaga pinensis; assembly: GCA_945863965.1. Classification (GTDB taxonomy): domain Bacteria; phylum Bacteroidota; class Bacteroidia; order NS11-12g; family UBA955; genus VMCP01. Next base: position 4,673 of record CAMBBZ010000065.1, read on the forward strand.
AATTTGAAAAACAAGAGCGCTTCGGTCAAGGCGTAAATGGGGCGTGGAGAGCCAACAATGCCTTAAGTTGGGGTGATAAAATCGCCGACAGGTCTGGAACTGATAAAGTGAACCAAACGGGTGCTAAATTTGTTTCAGAAGATGGATCTGTTCAATATCCTATTACAGAAAAGGGAGATAAGACCATCTATAACCAGTCCAATCGGGATCAGGTATTCCGCACGGGTGTTACGTGGAACAATAATATATCGATTTCTTCTGCCAGTGAAAAAGGAGGGGTGTATTTCTCGGCCAGCGACTGGAATCAAAATGGTATTTTGGCGGGAAATTCTGATTATCGCCGAACTACAGGTCGTTTGAACTTTGATTATAACGTGAATTCTCAACTAACACTTTCGCTTAAAAATACCGTAGCTAAGGTATTCTCGAATCGCGTTCAGATGGGTTCGAATCTAAACGGACTTTATTTGGGATATTTGAGAACACCATCCGACTTTGATAATAGTGATTATTTTGGCACCTATTATAATGCGGCTGGAGTGGGTACGATGAACTCGCATCGCGGATATCGCAATTATATGGGTAGCGCTGCTCCTACTTATAATAATCCAGGTTGGACGTTAAATAAGCAAGTCAATACCAGTGATGTTACCCGCTTTATAGTAACGCCTGAATTGCAATATAAATGGTTAGAAAATTCCACTTTCATTGCTCGTGTGGGGTATGATCAATCAACAGACCGCCGGATTACCTATTTCCCATATCGTTCCGCGGCTAGTGCTTCAACGGGTTCATTTGGTGATAATCTAATTACCGAGTCTGAATTAAGTATGCATTTTATAAATCAATCTTCCCACAAAATTGGGAATAAAATTAATTTAGATGCTACTTTGGGTTACTTATACACGGATAGGAATTTCTTCCAAATTGGAGGCTCTGCCATAAACTTTATTATTACGGATCAGGATCGCTTCGGATTTTTTAATGCGACCAATGAAAATATGACGCCTTTTAATAGCATTTCTCGTACACTGAATGATCGCTATTATGGTATGTTTGATTTTGATTATGATAACAAAGTATTCTTACAGTTGGCTACCGCAGCAGAGGCCTCAAGTACCTTTGCCAATCGTTTTTGGTCGCCAAGTGCCAGTTTAAGTTACGAATTCACCCGCGATATCAAAATCCCAACGCTTTCCTATGGTAAGTTAAGAACCTCATGGGGTCGTGTAGGCGTTGCGCCTCCGGCATACATTACAGGAACGAATTATGTAAGCGCAAGTTCTGCTTCAGGATGGGGTGAGCTGTTAGATGCTTCTTATTTTGGGGGTTCAATCTATCGCAGTACAACAAGCGGAAATCCGGATATCCGTCCTGAAATGAAGCAGGAATTAGAAATAGGAGCGGATTTGAAGTTTTTGGATAACAAAATCTCTATAGGAGCAACGTATTATACCAATACGATCAACGACATTATTTTGGCTACTGCAGTTCCCGCATCTACGGGCTTTACCAATAAGTGGTTAAATGCAGGTACTATTTCCAATACAGGATATGAACTTGATTGGAATATTCAATTAATGAAGAAAAAAGACTTCAATTGGAATCTATATGGTAATATCGGAACAAACCGAAATATAGTAGAGGATCTGAATGGGTCTAAATCAATCTTTTTGGCGGGATTCACAGGGGTGTCTTCTCGCGCGGTTGAGGGTGAAGCTATGGGCACTTTATGGGGTGGAAGATGGAAGCGTAATGAAAGTGGAGCTCTAATGTTAGATGCCGAAGGCTTCCCACAACCGGATGCAGAAGAAGGTATTCTTGGCGATCCCAATCCTACATGGAAAGGCGGTTTTGGTACCAATATTAGCTATAAAGGTCTTTTCGTAAACGTGTTATTTGAAGCCTGTCAAGGCAACCAAATGTGGGGCGGTACCTATGGCGTTATGAATTACTTTGGGGTTTCCAAAGAAACTGGGGAAGAATTTATCATGTCTGCAGAACAAGGTACTACCATCAAAGATTATGACGGTAATACGGCCGCAGATTGGGTAGATCCCAATAGCGATGGAACCTATACCGTTCGAGGTAAATTGGAAGACTTTGGTGGCGGAAATGTATGGTTGAATCAAGGTTGGTACACAACCAATGGTGGTGGATTTGGTCCCGTTGGTGAACAGTTCATCTACGACGCATCTTGGTTCCGTCTTCGTGAATTAAGCATTCGTTATGATCTTCCTAAAAACGTTTTACGCGCCCTGCATATTCCAGGTGCAAGTATTGGATTTACTGGTCGTAACTTAGCGTTATGGACGAATGTAGAGGGCTTAGATCCCGAAACCAATTTGACCGGGGTTTCAAACGGTCGCGGTTTGGATTATTTCAACAATCCGGGCACGAAATCCTATGTATTTAGCCTTAGTATCAAAATTTAATAAGTATCAAAATGAAAAAATATAGTATTTTATTATCTACAGCGTTTGCAATCATGCTATTGTTTAACGCGTGTAAGAAGGATATGACCGAAATCAATGCCACGAATCCCAATCAATTTAGTGGTTCTGAAGGGCGGTTGATGATTACCGGTGCTGAATTGGCCAACGTTTTAGTAAATGGCGGTGAAGCAGCCCGAATGGCCGGTATTTTCTCTGGATATTTTACGGGCGCTGACCGCCAATATTTATCCTTACACCAATACAGTTATACGGCTGGTGACTTTGATAATGTTTGGGGTACTTTGTACGCTGAGGGCGTGGCCCAATGTAGACTTATTAAAGACAGAGCTAAGGCATCTAACGATATGGTGTTGCATTCAGTTGCTGCTATTACGGAGGCGAATTTATTGCTAACAGCATCGGGTCTTTGGGGAGATATTCCACAGTCTGAAGCGTGCAACAATGGTATCGCAGAACCTAAATACGACAATATGGATGATGTTCATGCGTATTGTATCGGGTTATTAGACAGTGCAGCACGGTATGTCGCTGGCTCTAATGCCCACAGTGGTGCTTATGAAGGGGGTCAGGATTGGGGTCAAGTGGCTGCTACACTAAAAGCGCGTGCGCTTTTGCGCAAAGGCGATTATAGTGGTGCTGCTGCCGCAGCCGCAAATGGAGTTTCAGCCGGTAAAGATTTGAAATCTAATCATTCGGCCGACGTTCCAGGCGCTTGGAATCTCTATTATGATTTCTGTTATTGGAATCGTGGTGGCTACATGACGTGTGAGAATTCGTATTTATCTACGTTGTTAGATTCTGCAAGTACTACCAAGCGTCATAATGCAAAAACCAATGAAGATGCCCGTTTTGCTTTTTATTATTCTTCAGGAACGGCCGATAATTATTCAACGAGAGATCCCAATTACTTAGATGGTATATTTGCAAGTGCCAATGGTTTCACGGTAGTAGGTTATGCTGAGAATCAACTGATTTTAGCAGAATGTGCGTCGCGTTTGGGCAATAACGATAAAGCGTTGGAACATTTAAATAATGTTCGGACTACGAATGCAGGTACGTTTGCCAACGGTTTGTATGATGCCTATGATTTGGCAGATTTTGGACCCGGTAAAATGGTTCAAGGTACCAATACCACCGAAGCATTGCGAATGGAAATTTTAGTTGAAAAATACGCTAGTTTATTTGGTCAACTTGAAACCTACAGCGACTTACGTAGAACTAAGAATGCAATCGGGGTGCCTTTAAATACAGGAACGCAAATGCCCCAACGTTTCCTTTTCCCGCAATCTGAAATCAATTCAAACTCAAAAGTACCCAAAAATCAATTGGATAAATTTTTGCCCTTAACCTATTTCCAATAATCTGTCGATAGGACTATTTTCAAAGGGGTTGCTTCTTATGAAGCGACCCCTTTTTTTGTGATTTTTTAAGTGATGAAAGCACTTCATAATTCACCATTTATAATTCACAATTGACAACTAACAATTGACAACTAACAACTAACAACTAACAATTGACAATTGACAACTAACAATTGACAACTAACAATTGACAACTAACAATTGACAACTAACAATTGACAACTAACAACTAACAACTATCTAAGGTTCTTCCAGGCCACAAACACCTCCACAATGCCTTCGCTGTAAGGGGCGATTTCGTACAAGCCGAAAGAAGTATTAAGACCTAAATCGGTGAAGTAAGTATCACCACCTACAGAATCGAATTCTTTGATCCAAAATCCGTGTTGGTCTAAGGGGTCTTTTTGGGGAATTCCTTTAGCAATTTTTAAACTTTGGGTCATGGCTTTAGGCAAGCCTTTGATTTGCTTTTTGGTGAGCACATCCGCCATTTCAATCCATTTATTTTGTTCGAGACCCCATGTATTGTGGTATTGGAAGTAATGGCCATGAGCGCCACCTGTGTATTCGCTTTGGGTGGTTTCAAGAACTTGGTATTTCTCTGAATCGTAGCGGAACGTATTGGTTATATCCAAACTTACATTGCCTAGGTAATCTTTAGACCCACTGTTGAACGCTTCCATGACAGAATTTGTGAATTGTGCGAAAAACGTATCTGAAATTCGTTGCATTAAATGTAACAATTGCTGAGGTTGCCCTTGTACAGTTCTAGGATCTATAGGTTCATCGAAACGTATGGCGCTGGCATTTTCGGCCCCTAATTGAAACCTGTTTAATTGCTGGAATTGGGTTTGTCGAATAGATTCGGCTTGTTTACTGGCTTCCTCGGGCCATAAAAAGGTGAATGATAACTCGGCTTCTTGCAACCATTCATCGGGATTGTCTGATACATTTCCCCCCGCTTGGACAATGATTTCTGAGGATTTAACAACGTGGTGGTATTGGTAAATGTCGATCGGATTGCGGAACCTTGAAACCGAAACGCTAAGCTCTTTTTTATTCTTAGTCCAAGTGCCCATTAGTTCGTTATGGAAAATCCTCAAGATGAAAGTCTCCGATTCGTTTTCTATACCATAGGCGCTTTCGAGCGTGTAACCAGAATCGTTAGATCGGCCCCGTAATTCTATGGTATTGCCGAATTTTTGGTAGTAATAACGACCACTAACTTCTTGGTCAAAAACATCAAGAATTAGCGTAATGGGGTATTTGTCGATTGCTCCATGAAAGATAAAGCTTTGGCCTTTCTCTATTTTTTGCTGGGCAAAGCCGTTAAGGACGGTGGCTAAAATTAGCACAAACAAGGACACGCGTTTCATGGGGTAAATATACAAATTTGCAGAATACACCACCGATTAATTCGTACCTTTGCATTCATTTATGTTAACGGT
>CAMBBZ010000066.1 GCA_945863965.1 Chitinophaga pinensis
GTACCTGCATTTTCATTTACCTTCAAAGTTGAACGACCCATTGAAATTCCAAGCTGATCGTCGTCTACGATTACCAATTCGTGTGTTTTGATGGTTCCCAAAAGCGCATTTTGAGCATTGTCTACCCTAAAGAAAATGTTTTCTATACCTTCAGCAATTAGATCTTGCAAAATTTCAATCTTAACGGTATCGGTAGCGTCAGCACCGGGGGCAAACGTAATTGTCTTCTTGAAACTCTGCTTGAAATCTACCTTGTCCGTAGCACTACCACCCGTGATAGAAACATCTACAGACTGCGATAATCCGTTACTATATTTACGTTGGATAACCACATAGCCTTCGGCTTCTTTTTCACTAAAGAAACCTGCACTGGCTTCAAATGAAAGTTCCGGTGCTATTAAGGGGGCTTCCGACTTACTTATTACAATCGAAGACGAACCACCTTTAGGATTGCGAGTGTCATTACTGGTACCCCAAACACCGTTTAGGTCTTGTTGATTATACTGAAATATACCTGCAGCCGACCAACGTACAAAAGATCGCACCCCATTGGATAGATCGTTTGGTATTATGGTCCCCCACATTTTTGCTTTTTTCAAAACATTATTGCCATAATAAAAGGCCAAATTAGACAAAGCAGCACCTGAATATTTACCACTTTCAATCGTAGTTACTGCAAGCGGCCTTCCGTTTGCATTTTCATTATCGTATAAAGAAACATAATGCGCTTCATTGGCAAAAGATTCCCCATAAATAGCCGTTCCTTCGTTGCTATTTGCGTTGGTTCCAAAGGAAATAACAGTCATAGAATCCATAGAATAATGGTACGTAGTATCACTACCCGTTATCCCAATAGTCGTCAATCCCGCATATACGGCCTTCCCATCTTTGAAAAAAGCAGTACCGTCTGCAATATATCCAACCCAAATCTCGGCAAAACCCATAAAATCCGTGCGCAATGTATCGTGCCCACCCGCGCTTGAAAAAGAATGCGAGGTTACATGACGGTGCGTACCCAAATCGTCATAAATAGTACTCCCATGTCCGGCAAGCAAATCCGATGTATTCAATTCACTCGCATCCAAACAACGCGCTATGTATTTATAGTTAGAATTAGGCATGAACGGGCCCACGCGCATACGTGTGTAAGTAATAAGCTCCGCGCTTGAAGAACCAGAAGCCATGTATTGTGGCATTAAAACGCCGCTTACCGACATCGATGTCCGTTGCGCTTGCAGGGAGGTTGCACTGGCAACAAGGACCCAAATTCCAAGTAAAAATCTTTTCATGTTAAAATATAGCTAATCAACAAAAATAACCAATTTAAGCGCCATTTGTAAACACTTCAACAAGAAGTTCCTTATTATGTGATAAAACTGACTGTTTAAAACTTAAGATTCGGTGTATCCCAACGCAAAAACCGATATTTTAACGTCATTCTTCATCCTTACAGCTTCAATGCACGCCTCGATTGTTGCCCCCGTAGTAAGCACGTCGTCGATTATAGCCACATGCTTTACATGGGCCGCTAAAGGGGCACATACATAAACCGATTTTGCATTGAGCCAACGCTCGATACGAGATTTCCGCGTTTGCGATCCGCGGTCTTTTATCCGCTCCAACGCGTTCAATTCCAAAGAAATACCTAAACTTGATTGAATGCCCTCCGCAATACAAACCGCTTGATTATACCCCCGCGAGGCAAGCTTTTTACGCGTCATAGGCACCGGTATCCAAACATCTATTTCGGCAAGCGCCGCTGCATGCCGCTTCCGCATTTGTAGGCCTAAACTATATCCCAAATACCGTCCTAAATCCGGTCGATCGCGGTATTTAATTTCTTTAAACAATTGTGAATAGGGAGAACCCGATTGGTATACCAATAATGCGCCGCCATACCGAACCTCACAGCGACCCCAAAAGGTTTTTATTATTGGATTGTTCGCCGCTTCAATGGAAAAAATAAACAGGGGTAAATTAGCAAAACACGCAATACACAGAAAATTTTCGTACGCTTCAAATACAGACTTCCCGCATACCAAACAATAACGAGGAAAAACGACGTCTAACCAGTCTTTAAATTTCATTTTATCGAAGCTTTTTACCTATTCAAACAACAATACCGAACATACCCCCCAAAGCCCATTAAAATTCCCGAACTTTGTTTTTGCGATTATGGCAGCTCGAAAAACAGACCGTGAAATACCTAAAGTAACTTTAAACCGAGAAAACTTAAAAAAATCCGTTCGGCTGTTCCGATATATGTCGAAACCCAACCGCGGATTATTTGCCCTCGGCACCTTGTTTCTCGCCATTTCCGCTGGCGCTTCCATTCTGTTTCCAAAATTATTGGGCAACATGATGGACGGTGTGTTTGTTTACAAAGACGGCGGCGTAACCACCGCGCCAAGCACCGAACGCATTCAAGAAATTGCAGGGTATTTTGTAATCTTATTCGCCGTTCAAGCTGTTTTTAGCTTCTTGAGAATTTCTCTATACGTTCGGGTAACCGAAGACATGACCAAAGGACTCCGAACCGATCTTTTTGAGTCCGTTGTAAGTCAAAATATGCACTTTTTTGGAGAAAACAGAACGGGCGAAATCCTCAGTCGCTTCAGCGCCGACATTGCCCAAATCCAAGATACATTCACCACCAATCTCGCCTTCTTCCTCCGACAAATACTGGTTATGATTGCCGGAATCATTCTCATTTTCACTACCTCCTCCGAATTAGCCCTTTATATGCTGGCCAGTATTCCTGTGGTGGTCGTGGTGGCGCTTTTTTTCGGGAAATTTATTCGAAAAATCTCTAAAGAAGTCCAAGATATCACCGCTCAAAACAATGTAATCGTAGAAGAAACCAGTTCCGGAATTATTAACGTAAAAGCATTCAGTAACGAAACATTCGAAACCAGTCGATATACCGAAAATGCCGATTTCCTTAAACGCGAAAGCCTTAAACGCGGCTACTGGCGCGGCGCGTTCAGCTCCTTTATCATTATCTGTTTATTTGGAGCCATCGTTTGGCTCATTTATCTAGGATTGGGTATGGTGCAAGCCGGTCGCATGCCCATCGGCGAACTCTTTAATTTCATGCTTTTAACCGCCTTTGTGGGCGCCTCTATGGGTGGCATGGCCGAACAATTTGTCCAAATACAAAAAACGCTCGGAGCCATTGAACGCGTAATCGACATCATCGATTCCCCCCGTGAAACCAACCATAGCCAAGAAACGCAAGAAATAAGCCAAACCATTACGTTTCAGAACATCCAATTTGCGTATCCCTCACGCCCAGAATCGCTCGTATTAAAAAATATTAATATGGAGCTTATTACCGGCAAAACAACCGCTTTGGTTGGGGCTAGCGGATCGGGAAAATCTACCCTTACCGCCCTCCTCTATCAATTTTATCAACCCCAAGAAGGTCAAATTACCCTAGGAAATACCCCAATTTCTAGCCTCAACTTACATCACTACCGAAGCCAAATGGCCTTGGTGCCCCAAGAGGTTAGTCTTTTCGGGGGAAGCATTTACGAAAATATCCGCTATGGAAAGCCCGATGCCTCCGATCACGCCATCCGCGAAGCCGCCAAAGATGCATTTGCCCTTGAGTTTATCGAGGAATTTCCTGAGGGTTTCAATACCCTAGTGGGCGATCGCGGTATGAAATTATCGGGCGGACAAAAGCAACGTATTGCAATCGCCCGAGCCATTCTTAGAGACCCTAAACTTCTAATTCTCGATGAAGCAACCTCAGCCCTCGACTCTGAAAGCGAACATTACGTGCAGCAAGCGCTTCAAAAGCTCATGCACAATAGAACTTCATTAGTCATTGCACACCGACTCAGTACCATTAAAAATGCCGATCAAATTTGGGTAATGCAACGGGGTCAGATTGCCGAACATGGAACCCATCACGAACTAGTAGCTAATCCAAACAGTTTGTATAAACAAATGGTGGACCGACAAATGGATCCCAACGATTTCTTTGCTTCATGATATTTCGGATTCAACGCAATAGTCTTATTATTTTGTTGTTTCTTTTAGGACAAGCAACATTGGTTTCAGCCCAAGACAATGCCCGGCTCGCCCGATCGCTGTTCGAAAAACAAGAATATCTCAAAGCCGCCCTATTGTATGAAGAGTTACACGAACAACGGCCAGAAGAACCAGAATATTACGAAAATTACGTGCAATGTTTAGTCAATATCAAAGACTTTAAAAACGCCAAGAAAACCGTTCGTAAAATGGCCAAAATAACCGGCTTCCCCCTCCTATTTATGGTCGACGAATGCTGGATTCAATCTATTGAAGAACCCGATTCCAAATCGTATTCCAAACTCTACCGGCTCATACTAGAAAAAGCACAAGATAATATATCACTCGCCCTACAAGCAGCCGATCGTTTTCAAAACAGAAACATGAACGACGAGGCTATTGATATTCTCATTCAAACGGAAGATATATTCGGTCCCAATCCAAGAATTACCAATGAAATAGCCCTACTTGAACTCAAAAAAGGCAACCGACTGCAAGCCCTAGAACGCTATTTAGATATGATTGTGCGTTCCAATACCCCACATGATCAGCTCAAACAAATCTTCGATACCTATATCACCGATACCGCCGATATAGCCGCACTCCAAGAAATGCTCTTGGTTAAAATTCGACAATTTCCTCAAGTGCAAGGCCTTAGCGAATGGCTTAAATGGACATTCGTGCAACTTCAAGATTGGGAGAAAGCATTTGTATATACACGATCATTAGACCTCAGGTTAAAAGAGGATGGTTACCGCATGTTTGAATTGGCCTATTTGTGCAGCTCCAACGGCGATTTAACAACTGCCTTAAAATGCTTGGATTATTGCCTCAAAAAAGGCGAAAATGCCTATAATTACTATGAGGCACAAAGCCGTTGGTTTGAACTTAGTTTTCAGCAATCTCAACAAGAAAATTTGCCATATCCGCAAAACTTTGATGCGCAATTATTTGCTTTTATTACAGCAAACGGACCCAGTAACCCTACCTTGCCCGCGGCAATAATTTGGTCTAAACGTCTCCAATCTAAAAACCTATCCGATTCGGCTATTGGGATTTTAGAACAATACATCAACGCACCGTATCTCGACAAAAAAACAAATGCACTGGCCAAAATTGCACTAGCGGATTTACTCATACTAACAGGAAATGTATACCAAAGTGAACTGCTATTAGCCCAAGTTGAAAAAGCCTATCAAGACGATCCGCTCGGACAATCCGCTAAATTCAAGAGGGCCGAACTCTCCTTTTATCGAGGCGATTACGATTGGGCCAACATGCAGCTCGATGTTTTAAAAGGCGCTACCACGCAACTTATTGCCAACGATGCCATGGAACTATCGCTTTGCATTACCGATAACTTAGGAATCGATAGCAACTATACCGCTTTAGAATGGTATTCACGGGCACGCTTGTTTCACCGACAAGAACAACCGGATTCCGCCCTGTATTATATCAACCAAATTGCCCGCGACTTTCCTAGTCATTCATTAGGCGATGAAATCATGTTGCTAAAAGCGCAAATTTTTGAACAGAAGAAACAATTCGAAACCGCTGCAGAATTATATGGAAAGTTGATTGATATCTATCCCAAAGACATTCTCGCCGATAATGCCCTATATCAGCTCGCCCAGTTGAACCAATTCAAATTGAATCTTCCTCAAAAAGCACAGGCCAATTATGAAATGTTAATCATGAACTATACGCAATCCCTTTTTGTAGCAGAGGCCCGTGTTCAATTTCGAAAACTCCGCGGATTTTAAGTACTTTGCGCCATGTTTAGGTCACTCTTTTTTTTAACATACCTGTTTCTCCTAAACAGCAACCCCTTATCGGCCCAATTAAATAATGCCATCTTTAATGGATCTAGTCACCCCATTAACAGCTCCCTCACACAAACCGGAACCAACCCTATGGCTCTTAAAAACGCACCCAATGTTTGGGGCGTTCAAGCCCTACATTATTTCAAAAACAACGAATACATGGAGGCCCACAATCCCGGTCAAACGTTCTTCGGAGTTCAACTTACCACGGGCAGGACTTGGTATTTGAATCAGGACCAAACAAAATTAAACGTCGGGGCCATGCTCAACGTACCCTTTGGCGGCATTAATCAAACCAAGGTTTATCCCCTCATACAATTTCAACATGCTTTTTCAAACGCGCATCAATTAGTATTGGGATCGCTACACGGAAACACCCGCCACCAACTATACGAACCCCTTTATAATTATGAACTCGCACTTACACAATCCCTTGAATACGGCGTTCAATATCGATACCAGCAAAACCGATTCGAATCCGATTTATGGCTCGATTGGCGACAAACGGCTCAATCCCAAATTTCCCAACAGGAAATCATCTCTTTCGGTTGGAATGCCCGACTTAAGTTGCATAACGAACCTTTCAAAATCCATCAAATATCGATACCCATGAGCAGCCTTGTTTATCACCAAGGCGGGGAATCTTTATCTGTGGGGAAACCCATACAGAACAAATGGAACGGCAGTGTAGGGCTGCGGTACGATTATAAAAACCGACTCCGTTTTGAAAGTATCGTCTTTGGATCCCAAGATTTCTCACCGCAACTGCAAACCTCATTCAAAGACGGTCATGCTTGGTACAACCAAATCCACTGTAACTTAAACCCTAGACATAATTGGGTACTTTCTCACTATTATGCCGAAGAATTCCATGCGCCATTTGGTCCGAATTTATTCCTAAGCGAACAATTGGGCAATCCCTTTGCGTTTGTAAACTATCGCAATTTCATTATGGCCCGTTACCAATGGATGGGCGTAATCATTCCCGAAACGTGCATTTTTGACTTCCGAATTGAACCTATTTGGCATATTGAAAAACAACAATTCGCGTTTAGCGCTGGGTTTTATCTGAAATATGTCATCGGAACCGAACTTTACTAATCCGCAATTCCGTAATTCTTAGCAAGCTCAATCCCAATAATGTACCAAACCAAACTCTATAAGGTCAGCCGTTGTTTTATTGGCCTTTAACCGACCCAAAATTGTCCAACGACGTGAGCAATCATAACTGAGGCCTAAGGCCTCAAAATAGGGCGTTTTGTATCCTCGATTGGGCTTGTAAACATACCATCCCATATCAAATAACATTCCCCAAGGACCAAACTTTTGGTGGTAACCTACTCCAACACCCATATCCAATCCGTTAGCACCTGTAAAGGGCGATAGGGGCTCAAATTTCTCGAACCGATAGAAGGGATCAGCGTGAGCCGCCATCGTAAATCGCAACTGTGCAGATTTACCCACACGATAACCCATTCCCAGTTCTAATAAAGGCACCCAGAAAGCCCGAGGATCGTCAATATCCAAGCTTTTGCGACCGGCCCGCAACGATGCGAATGGGACCCACTGGCGTTCTGAGACTTCCCCCGAAACCCAATTTACCGCTTTAATTTCTTGAGATATTCCCACAGAAAAACTAGGCATATTGATACCTAAATTGGGCGCTTTTAAAGCCCCATTTGAAAAATGAGAAAATCGGATGTCTCCATGCAGGCGCAGCGACGGTGTAATCGAATACCCTCCGCCCAAATACAGCTGACCAAATGCATTTCCTACAGAACCAATTGCCCTATTACTCGGATTGGTGGTGCCCTCATACGGATTACTCACCCAACCCCAACCCATGGCAAAACCCATATATAGCGGGGCGTTGCGACCTGCACCGAACGACCGTTCTACATTAACAGCAGCGGCGGCGGCATAACCCAAGGTTTGACTGCCCAAATCGGCCCCGTAGGCCATATAGCCCAAACGTAATTTTGAGTCCGTAACAGTCTTAAGGTTTTGGTATTGTGCCGAATAGGTAAGACGGTACAAGTGATACATATCATCGTGATGCGGAATTACAAAACCCCGATCTACCGAGAGGCGTCGAACGCGCGTGCCTTCTGATACTGATTGGGCTACAAGTGCCGGAAACACCGTAAGAAAAAAGGCCAGAAATCCGACTTTTCTCATACTGATGAGTCTAACTCCGTGTTTTATCGGTGGCTAACACCATCCGAATACCCAAATTGGCCCCAATCTCCATTACATCTACCATTTGTTGAACGGTAAGGTTACGATCCAAACGCAAAACCACATTCAATCGACTTTCTGGATTTTCAGGATCTTCCGCATTATCACGAGCCGCTGTTAGGCGCGCCTCTATTTCATTTAAGGGCAGCGGAGATTTCTCGCTATCAATAAAGTACAATATGGTTGATTTGGAGGCATCCCGTTCGTCGAACTTCACGGTTAAAATCAAAGGTTTGGTTTGAACCGTGGTGGTCGTTTTGGCTTTCGGCAACATAATTTTGATTACGTTGGGATTGGCCAAAGTACTCGCTATTAGGAAGAACAATAGCAAAAAGAACATGATGTCACTCAAAGATGACGAATCTACTTCTGCTTCTTCTCGTGCCCTTCTTCTAAGATTCATAATACGATTATTATTGATTAGACTTAACTAATATTTCCATAAGTTTCAATCCTTGCTCTTGGAGACGTTCGGCGAAGCGATCAATTTTACGGATGAACAATTGATATCCAAGAAACGCGATAATACCTACCACCAAACCAGCAAAAGAAGCCACCATTTTTACATATAGACCACCAGAAATGGCACCAATACTTAAATCGTTGGTTGTTGAAATAGAATAAAAGATATTGATAACCCCCCAAATAGTTCCTACAAATCCCAACATAGGGGCAACGCGTGCAATGAGACTCAAGTAATTCAGATTGCCTTCCATAGCGCTTAATTCCACACTGCCTTTGGTTTCCATGGCACTCTCAATTTCTCGCATATTACTGCCTAAAAACCGCAAACCTGTAGCTAAAACCTGGGCTTGAGCCGTGGGGGTGCGCTCACAATAGGCCAAGGCGGCATCGGGCCGGTTTTCTTTTAAATTATCTTTGATTACGTTAATCAAATTATCGTCTAATACCGAACGCTTTGATAGATAAATCCACCGTTCAACAATGAAGTAAAGGGCGATAATCAAGGCAAAGGCTAAAAGAGCCATTACAAAGCCTCCTTTAAGCATGATTTCTAATACAGGTGCCGAAACATGTTCGGTGGCCGCAGCTCCGGTAGCAAGGGCAGAAGAATCGGCAGCGCTTACGCCAGCTTGAAGGATAATATCCAAATGAATCATATATGGGTGCGAATAACGTGGGTTCCTTTTAAATTAAACGAATATGAGTTGAAAAAATTATCCCCAACAAAAACAGATTATTTGATTTCAGTTACCCCTCCGCTCATAATAAACTTCATAAGCGCTCCGGGATCAGCGTCTATGGGGGTAACGTCTATTTTTTTTGCCACTATGAGCTCACCAGTTATGGCGTAACTCATCGGCAAGTATACGGTGCAATAATCGGGCATGTCTATTTCACTTAAATCTTCTTGGGTCAAAAATCCCAAACGCCAATTGTATTCTGTAATTCTCACTTTTACAGGCTTCGTGAACTTTTTTTCTTTCCCAACAAACGCTTTGGTAACGTCTTTAGTCGTTCCAAAAATCCAACTAAGACCGGGTGCTTTTTCAATAATTCCTTCCAAAAAGGAAATTACTTGTTGAGCGACCACCCCTTCTGTAACTTTTCCAATTAGGGTAATCACGGCAATACCCGCTGCCAAGTAAATAATGATGGCACCAGGCGATAAATTATTAAGGTGCAGTAAACTCCCTAATATCCCTAATACCCAAAATAAGATACC
>CAMBBZ010000067.1 GCA_945863965.1 Chitinophaga pinensis
ACGACCCGCACCTCCGCGTCTTTTTTGACTTCTTTCAAAGCCGCTTGCAAATCATAGCTTTGCGTATCGTCGAATGCATTAAACACATCCGGACGATTCAACGTGATATACGCAATCGTGCCTTTTTTCTCATAAAGTACTGCGGTCAAACTTTCCATGTCGCAAATATAAATAACCCATACCGACTAACACGCCCCCGCCTCACATTTTCAGAACAGCAAACACCACAATCCCAAACGCATACGACCGAAGGGAGTCACAACGCATCTCGATACAATTTGGCTCGTACCTCACCAAATCACTCGATGACCCTTTGCAAACCAGATGGGGTGCTAGATCCCGGCAAAGTCACAACGCATCTCGATACAATTCGTCTCCTGCGTCGCCAAATCACTTTTATGCCGAGTGCCGCGCAGCAATGAATCGAGGTGCGATGACCCTTTGCAAACCAAAACAGCACCACAATCCCAAACCCATACGACCAAAGGGAGTCACATACGAGGCGCTAGCCGAGTCTCATGCGAGCGTAGCGAGTATCCCGCGACCGAAGCGAGTATCAGTAAATCCCCTCTCGATCCAAACTCCGAAAATGTATCGCCTCAGCCAAATGCGCCACCCCAATGTCCTCGCTCCCTGCCAAATCGGCAATCGTGCGACTCAATTTCAATATCTTATCGTACGCCCGAGCACTCAAATTTAACTTTTGCATCGCACTCTTTAAAAGTAGCTGACCCGCAGCAGGAATAGGACAATATTCAGCCACTTTATTACTCGGCAACATTGCGTTATTATAAATACCACTATCCTTAGGATACCGTTCCGCCTGGATCTTTCTCGCCCGAATTACCCGTTCTCGAATTACCTCACTCTTCTCTCCGTTGTTTTGACGAATCGTTAACTCATCATAACTTACAGGCATAACCTCCAAATGAATGTCAATTCGATCCAATAAAGGTCCCGAAACCTTATTCAAATACCGAGAAATATTGCCCGGAGCACATGTACATGCCTTTGTGGGATGATTGTAGTACCCACACGGGCATGGATTCATACTTGCGACCAACATAAAAGAAGCAGGATAGTCCACCGACCACCTTGCCCTTGATATCGTTACCTTTCTCTCCTCTAAAGGCTGCCGTAAGACTTCCAAAACCGAACGCTTGAACTCGGGCATTTCATCTAAAAATAAAACCCCGTTATGCGCTAAAGAAATTTCTCCCGGTTGCGGATTGTTTCCCCCTCCCACCAAAGCCACATCTGAAATCGTGTGATGCGGCGCCCGGAACGGTCGCACCGCCATCAATCCCGAATTCAAACCGGTTTTGCCCGCCACAGAATGTATTTTCGTTGTTTCCAAAGCCTCAAACAATGTGGGCGGAGGCATAATAGTCGGCAACCGCCGTGCTAACATGGTTTTCCCAGCACCAGGCGGACCAAATAATAATATATTGTGACCGCCCGCTGCGGCAATTTCCATTGCCCGCTTGATGTTTTGCTGACCTTGAACATCGGCAAAATCTACATCGTAGTCATTCAAGGCTTGCTCAAAATCGCCACGTGGATCTACAACGGTTCGCTCCAACTGCACACCACCGTGCAAAAAAGCCGCCGCCTCCTTCAAGTTGCGCACCCCATAAACTTCCAAATCTTTTACAATAGCTGCTTCCCTCGCATTTTCCATCGGTAAAATAAATCCCTTAAACCCATCTTTCATGGCTTGTATGGCAATAGGCAAAGCCCCTTTTATGGGCAATAACCGCCCATCGAGACCCAACTCACCCATAACGATGTATTCCGCCATGCGATCCTGAGAAATTTGAAAAGAAGCCGCCAACATCGCAATAGCAATGGGTAAATCATAGGAACTACCCTCTTTTCTTATGTCGGCAGGTGCCAAATTAATGACCACCTTCTGCCGAATGGCATCATAACCGCTGTTGCGGATAGCCGCATCGCAGCGAAATAAACTCTCCTTTACCGAAACATCCGGCAACCCAATAATAAACGTAGCAAATTCAGGCGTCGTTGTCGCGTTTGCCTCTACTGTAATCGTCGTAGCACTCACTCCGTGCAGTGCCGACGCATATCCCTTCACAACCATATCTTTCTCCTCTTATCATTTTAAAATTATTATAAAATCAACTGACCACGAACTACTTGCAAGCCAAGGTTATTAACCGACTCCAAGTTTTCATCGCGCATATTCTGAAAAATCGTTAACGTATACCGACCCTTTTTCAGCTGTAATTGGTTCAAAAATGGTTCCTGATAGGATATCAAATTCGAAACCCCCTTGCCCTTCCAACGACCAATATTATCCGAAAGCACCAACTGAAATTGATCTTTTCTGAAATACCCATTAGGACCTTTCAACGAATACAACATCCAAATATTAGAATAGGCATATTCCGAGGTAATACGCAATCCCGTAAGTAAATTATAGGCATGTGTTTCATCGGTCACATCAAAAGAAAAGGATTTCCCTGCATCCCAATTCCAACCTGCCGCATCCACGTCCGTAAATTCTTCATAAACGATATTTTCTGAAGGCCTACAGGCCGACATTCCCATCATCAAAAACAGTAAAAACCACAGGTAACAACGGCCGATTACGGGTGAATCAAGGCTAATAATTCGCTTTTTTGGTTCCATAATATTTCCACATCTGTGTGAATTTCATAAATACTAATTCCTTCATTTAACAACATATTGCTCAATTCATTATGAGTCAAACGCTGTGCATCTTTTCGGGTAAGAATAAGCGAATATACATTCAATTCTTTACAGGTTTTCAACCAATAGTGAACATCGTTAGTCGTAAATGACTGATGGTCCCGATAAGGCAAATGTCCTACGATTTCCCAACCTCTTATTTCTTCCTGCAATCCTTTTTTTTGTGCAATACCACTCACTAATAAGGCGCGGGGTTCCACCGAGCTTCCTCCTATACAAACAGGTTGTGATTGCCGGTAATGCGCGAAAAATATCCGCTCAGAATCAAAATCTATTTCTGACCGAATTTCTGCAGCCCTTTCCATCGATAAATCTAACGGACATTTCGTAATGACCAAGGCCTGTGCCTCTAACAACGCACCTGAAAATTCTCGCAAGTTTCCAATAGGCAAACTAAAACGCTCTTTCCAAAAAGGCCGATTGAAATCGGTAAGAATAACCGCCTTATCCGGTTGCAAAGCCACATGTTGGTATCCGTCGTCTAATATGACCCAATCAACTTGCCCTTCCTGTTTCAATTGTGCTAAACCTGCCAAACGATTTTCGCAAACCCGAACCACAGGATTGTCCAACGAGCTAAATATTTCTAAGGCTTCATCGCCTACATCTTTCGCACTTGATTGGGCACTAACCTGTACATATCCCTTAGTATCCCGGGCATACCCGCGTGATAAAACGCCGACACGCTCCGTTGAAAATGCACGCATTAAAAATAAAACCATCGGTGTCTTTCCAGTACCCCCGACACTCAAATTCCCTACCACTAAAGTAGGCAAAGAACCACCTGTTCTATACCCTAGCCGATTGTAAACCGCTCGCTTAACCCCGGTGAACATGCCATAACCCCACCCTAAAAGTGGAATTAAAATCCATAGCACGTACCACTCCCAAGCCATTACAAATAAAAGGATTGTCCTTTCAATGGCGTGTGCACTTCTGATAACCCTTTTACATCGGCCGCTAACGCTTTCATTTGGGTCTCCTCACCGTGAACCAAAAACAGTTTTTGTAAATGGCCACGCTTGCGTGTTTCCTCAAAATAACTGAGTAACTGTGGATGGTCTGGATGTGCACTGAAAACATCTGTGCGCGCAATCTTAGAATATACCGGACGTTCTTTTCTGTTAATCTCCACAAAACCTTGTCCTTTTAACAAGCGATCTCCTAAAGTACCTTCGGCACAAAAACCCGCGATTAAAATCGTATTCTGATCGCTGGCTATATTATTACGAACGTGCATCTGTATGCGACCACCTTCTACCATACCCGCCGCTGAAACAATAACACAGGGCTCTGGTAATACACTCAAATATTCACTTTCCCGATTGTCCTCAACCACATGCAATAAGGGAAAATTAAATAACGATCCATGTTTTAGCTGGAATTCCTTGGCCTCCTCATTTAAGTGTTCGATGTTATACTGATAAATACGGGTAGACTTGATCGCCAAAGGACTGTCGGTAAATACCTTAATGTTGGGCATTTTACCATCTTTATACAATTGGTGTATCGTAAATAAAATGGCTTGCGTGCGACCTACACTAAAGGCCGGAATAACCAATTTTCCTTTGCGCTCCACACAGGCATCCAAAATATGCTCCAGTAAAATTTCTTCTGCCTTCCTGCTGTCAGTCGCATGCAAGCGACCTCCATACGTGCTTTCAGAAACCAAAAAATCCAAATCATCCATCGGCATCGGATCCGGTACCAACTTAGAATTGTAATTTCCTAAATCACCCGTAAATCCTAATGTTTTTATTTCGCCGTCTTCCGTAATCTTAAGCTTAGCGCTCATCGCTCCTAAAATATGACCCGCCGGACTTAACGTAATGCTCAAATCGTCACCGAAACTCCACGTTTGTCCCGAGCCCAATACCACCGCCATATCCACCATATCTTCGATATGTTTCTTAGTGTATAATGCCTGTGGAATCGATCCTTTCACTTTGTTTTTCTTTTTATTTCGGTAATACTGCTTCCTGCGCTTACGAATATCTGATAACTGTATATTCAAACTGTCCTGCAACAAATATTCACTCAATTCTAGAGTTGGCGCCGAACAAACAATATGACCAGCAAAACCTTGTTTGATCAAATTAGGTACATTACCCGAATGATCTATGTGCGCGTGGGTTAAAATTAAAATATCTATATCCGATGCTGCAAAAGGAAACGTAGCGTTTTGAGTTTCAAACTCTTTGCGATTTTCATAATCCAATCCACAATCAACCAGAACTTTGGTGCCACTTTCTAACTCCAACAGATGCATACTCCCCGTCACTTGCTGCGCCGCACCCCAAAAGGTAATTTTCATCCTCCAAATTTACAACACTGCGCGCAAACGCGCAGTGTGTAAATTTATAAGTGTATGAAATATTGCCCACTTAGGGATGAACAAAGACTTTCTCCGTTTGATTAATGCCCACACCCGATACGTGCACAAAATAGATACCCGCCGCTAATGCTAACTCCCTGTTGGTTTCATCCGTGTGAAACTGTTGTACCAAAATACCGTTAGTCGCATAAACCCGAACATCCACTTCACTGGCTAAAATCTTAAGCATTCCGCTACCCCCAATAACCACCTTGTCGGTAATATCTTCATGCAACGAATGCCCTAACTCAGAACCATTAAGCGCATATTTCATGCTTAATACATCGGTAGGATCACGATCTATAGCACAAACCGCCCCCTCGTACACATTCATTAAATTCGCTTGAACCACCAGCGGGAATCCATTGTATTTTAAGGTTACAAATTGTGCATTCAAGGAGTCTGAGGTGAACTTAGAATGACTCGGGAAAAATTTATTACTTCCCAAATTAACCCTACCCGTTCCATAGTCATAATAACTTGCCGCTTTGACCAAGCGATAATCACCGGTGATAAACGGCTGACCCTTATAAGTCGATTTATTATGATGGAAATAATTATACCCAGATGCCCACATCTCGCTATTCTGTAATTCAATAGCCGCATCTTGTTGATTGGTAAAAACATTCACCCCCGCTGAAAACTTTCGACCCAATAAGGCGCTTTCTAAAACTACCGAACCGTCCATTCTTAACGAGGATTCCTTAGCCACTACACCCGTTTTATTACCTCCAAAACGATGGCAGTTAATAAAAATCCCCACCTTGTCTAAATCGTAACCCCGCGTATTTTCGTAAAACTCGTTATTCAAGGTCAGCAATTGTCCGTAAGACTCAGAAGCGTTTTGCACCTGAACAGCCACCTCGTTTTGATGAAACTTCGATGATTCGATTACACTCTCTTTCCAAATATTATTCATAGAAAGACCAACCCCATTGGCTTCAAAAGAAGACTTACTTATATGTACATAACTGGTTTCAACGTGCATGCCTACCTTACAGCGGGCAAATACATTACCACTATACGATTGCATGCCGATTGAGCCCCCTTGGTCGTAGTAAATTCCGGTGTCTTGACGGTCAAAATCCAAATTCTCAAAAGTGCCTCGCGCGCCCACAAAATGAAAACCACCGCAATACGCATCGCTCCATTCTACCGATTCCATGCGAGATTGGGTAACCGACACACGGCCTTTCAAATAAGCCCGACTTGCTGGACCAAAACAAACCACGGATCGCGTAATATCAAACCGCACCAAATCCTTGCCTATGCCCGATTCGGGAAACTTCACGGGACCTTCAATTTGTAAGGTTCTAGACCCATTCTTGCCGTTACCCTCAAAACGCATACGCGCGCCTCCTTTTGCTAGAATATGCGCATCGCCAAAACCATGCCCTACCGCAGTAAATTTCACCAAGCCCACAATACCATCAACACCAGGAATCGGTTGAAACTGAACCCCACTATCTAAAACTAAGGTTCCTTTCACGTGAAACAATGCGCCCGAACCCTGTAATAGCAAACGAGCCCGATCAGAAATACGCAACGTAGCTCCACTCTCAACGATTAATTGCGAGCCATCCTCAATACGTAAAACTGCATCATCCGTTAACCACAATTCAGAGCCCGCCGATAAAACCAACGTGTTCCCGCCCTTAACAATGCGCAGCTCTCCGTTGTGCTTTACCTCAAAGTTTGTATTCCCGCCTAATATCAATTTTGTGCGTTGCGCGTGCTTTCCAATAATGAATAAGCCGCTGTCGCGAACTTGAAAATTAGCCCCCGCACAATCACCGGCATAAAATACCCGCTCTTGAGCGCTGCGCGCTAACAAACTGTCGGCAGCCGTCCAACTAGGCGTGTTTCCAACCCCATTGAGTTCAAACATACCACTGCGACTGACAGTTAATCCCTTTAATGTACGACTGTGGGGACTTCTTAAATTATAATCCCCTGTAACCGTATGTGCATCGTCGGCATCAGAAACATCTAACAATTGTGCAATCAGCCAATTAATATTGCCATTTTTAGACGTATCCAATTTAATGTGCGCTTGATTCGTACTCGGAACGTATACCCGTTGAAAAGGGGTATGCATGTCATTGCTCAAAACATTCGACAAATCTCCTGCGTGCACATCAAAGTCTTTTTCTACGATCGTTTGTGCGTCAAAACCTGTAGACCTCAAATCCAATGAACTAACCGTAGGTACAAAACAACTTTGATCACTTAAAAACCCCGTTTTTAACAACCAGGTTTTTCCCAATTCCTCAAATATTTGAAACTGTTTCATCGTAGAACCCGGAACATGGTCCCACAATAAATTATTCTTATTCGAATAAAATTTCTTACCGAAATTGACACGACCGTTGTAGTACTCTCCAGACTTACGATCATAAAAATTCTCCGCGTATATATCCACCAAATAATTATTGATCCAACCGAAAAGCAACAAAGACTTAAACTGCAACCGCATTAAAGGCATGCCCGGTTGTAGTTTCTCACTACTGCTGTAATTCATATTGGCATTTTTACCATCCGCACTGCCATTGCTAATCGCAAATAGCCACGGCTTATTCGGATACCCCCCATACAAACTGTCTTCTCGTAACCACAAACGACGCGCATTTGCTTCCCTTAAATTCGAACTTTCGTGATTGACCAATAACTGCTCGGTGGCCGTTCTGCGCACAATCCGGTGGAATAAATCGTCACAAACCCCAAACGTACCTTTAAAATATTTGATCGTGTTCTGTAATCCCAAAGACAGGTTAGCACCCTGATGTGGCGAATCGAAACTGGTTAAGCTAACCACGCAATGCGAAATCCCTCTGTTTTCCATCAGCCGCAACGCTCTTTTTGCCACAATTCCGCCCATGCTAACGCCTAAAACATGCATCTCCCGGGCACACATTTGGCGCTGTAATTTCTTTATTACCTCAATTAACACTTCTGCATTGTGATTCATGTCTTGAGCACCATCCCAAAAGTCTACATATACAATATCGAAACCTGCTTTTCGAAGCCTTTCAAGCGCCATGGGCGCCTCGCTAATCGACTCCCAATTCTTCCAAATCTGTGAGGGCACATCCCAGTTTTCACCCTTCAACAAATCGATATATCCGTTTTCGCCGTATTTCTGATCTTTAAATCCAGCCGGATAACCGGGATAACCGTAATCTACCCCCTCAACAATTACAATGGGTTTCTCCATGCACGTGCGTACTTTCCCAAATTCATTATAGCCCAAATGCACGGTATACATGGCCTTTAAAGAAGGTTTTATTGGGTCTACATAATAATGAACACTCAAATCGTTTTTAGCCAATAAATCGGGAGCCGAACCATTCGGGAAGTTAAAGAACAACTTGAAAAACGCTCCCAAACCCACTCTGCCTGAACCTAATAACCACGGACTCTCCATCAAATTTACGCGCGGATCCGTTTCGGCTACCTCACACTGCAACGAACCTAAAACCGGTCCGCCAGCTCCATTTTTTGGCAAACGAAAAGGCACATTCCACTCCACATGGATGGTCTTTCCTCCACCGACCCACTTCCACTGTAAATTTCTCCAATTGCTAAAACTACTGATCACCAACTGCGAATCCAAAATAGCAAAATCCACTTCCGTTCTGATTTGCTGCAAAGGCAAAACCGCACTAAACAGGTATTTGCTTAAATACACCGCATCCTTGTAACCGTTCAAGTCAAAACGAACGCTAGAATCGTCTGTAATACTAACGCGATTTTGTCTTTCCAATGCCGGATTCGCTTCCTGGTATTGTACATCTACCAAGCCTATCGGCAAAACACCAGCCGCTAAAAATTGCTGCTGACGCGCTTGATACTTCAATAAACTTGCATCGTATTGATTCAATCCATACTCGTTCAACAAACCCAACCTAAACACCTCCTGTGTTTGATCAAAACCTAAGGTATCGGCATCCGCTTGTCCGTTTGCCCCTTCCAGTTCTATCATAGGCGCGAATCCCGATATCAGGGTGCCTTGACTCGGCTGCACGAACCGAAATCTGGATTTCATATCGTGCAGAAAACTTTGAGACCAAAGCGCGGGCGTAAATAAAATTCCCCCGATAAAAAATAGCAGTACCTTATATAAAGCACTTTTTTGTTTGTGTGAAACCACTTGGCCATGGGTGCCGTTGCGATTTAATGAGAAAGCCGCAGAGCGCGATTTCTTTACCTGATTTTGCGTGTAGTTTTGATTCATAATATGCTGATTTTAATGTACTTCAAAGTTCTGAAGCCCTACATGCGAATCCTTGGCGATTACCGCAATCTTGCATTCCCCCATGAATTACTTTTTGCATTTTTCGCAACTCCTTGGGTGCAACCTGCAAAAAATGTGTTTTAAATATCAAACACTTAATACAACTACTATGATCGAAAACTTTACACAACAACTTAACGACAAGACCAAACGTATGGGACTTCGTACCGCCGCATTTATGGCCGACCTACTTTCTATATCTGAAGATGCCGCTTACCGCCGCATCCGAAATCCCCAAGCCCTCCGCGCCGATGAAATGATCAAAATAGCAAGAGAACTCGATAT
>CAMBBZ010000068.1 GCA_945863965.1 Chitinophaga pinensis
GCAATGAAGGTACTGCTGGATCCGAGTCCGGTTTCACGTCCAAATTCCAAGCGTGTTTCTATGCGATACGAGGTTTGAGATTCCCAAAAATCAGTATGTACGAATTGCAACACCTTATCAAAAGCATCTAATTCGGGCGCGGGTGTATCCCTCCAGACTTCAGAATCGAGATCGTAGGTATTTTCTAGCCAGCTTTCGCCGTGTTCGTCAAGGGCTTTAAAATGCACGGTTGGGGCCTGGTTTTCGGGAGTATTGTAAGCAAAAAACTCCATCCATTGTCCCTGTTTTACAGGTACGGCATGTGCTTCTAACCCGAGCAAGACGGCGTATTCACCGGCAAGCAAAATTTTACCTGGGGCGAAGAAAGTTTGCATACTTAATGCGCCTTTTGGGCTTGGGTGACCGGAATGCCACGCAGTTTGGAGAAAATTTCAACGGCGGCGCTGAAGCTTACTACTTTATCTTTAAAATAGGCTACGATTTCCTTTTTCTCGTTTTCTGTGGCTTCGAGCTGATTTAAAATATTCAGCAAGTGCATTTTCATATGTCCTTTTTGGATTCCTGAGGTAATTAAGGAACGAACCGCGGAGAAGTTTTGGGCCAAGCCCGCCACAGCGGCAATTTGCATGAGTTCTTCGGCGGAGGGATTTCCAAGCAATTCATGGGCAAATTTCACCATGGGATGCAGGGATATGATACCTCCAACGGTTCCCACAGAAAGCGGTAAATCGATCCAGAAACGGAAGTTCCCGTCCTTGATTTCTGCATGAGAAAGGCTGGTATAGCGACCGTCTTTGGCGGCGTAGGCGTGTGCGCAGGCTTCGGTGGCTCTAAAATCGTTACCGGTTGCAATGATTACCGCATCTACTCCATTCATGATACCTTTATTATGGGTAACGGCGCGATAGGGTTCGGCTTTGGCAATTCGGATGGCCCGAACGAATTTATCGGCAAACTCTTGATTGTCAATGCCGCTGCCTTCGTTGATATCCTCAATTTTGCAGGATACTTCCGCTCGCACCACACATTCGGGCGTGAAATTGCTCAAGATGCTCATTACGACAGTAATCGGCATTTCGTGTTGCTCGGCCACGATGTCTTTCCATTCTTTGGCCAAGGTTTCTAGGCAAGAATTGATAAAGTTGGCTCCCATGGAGTCGCGGGTATCGAAACGCACTTCGAGTTGGTAGTAATCGACTTCTTCTTGGGTTTTATCGACCAAGTGCATGTTTAAAATACCTCCGCCGCGGGCGCGCATATTTTTGGTTATGCTTTCGGTGGCGGTGAAGAGTCGTTCGCGGTTTTGTTCAAAAATCTGGTTGAGCGTTTCGAAGGAAGTCCCCGACCACAAAAAATGCACATGTCCCATTTTAACCATTCCCAAAACTTCGGCTTTGAAACCACCGCGATCGAGCCAAAAGGTGGCCGATTTGGCGGCGGCGGCCACGACGCTGCTTTCTTCAATCGCAAATGGAATGGTGTACATTTTCCCGTTGATGTTAAAATTCGGGGCTACACCAAAGGGTAAATAGTAATTGCTGATGGTATTTTCAATAAACTCATCGTGCAGGCGTTGCACTTCTGGTCGTGCGTGCCAGTACCCTTTAAGCATATTAAAACTATCGCTGGGGTTTTCGGCATAGTGAGAAACCAACCATTCGATTTTGGCTTCTTTGCTCAATTTGCTAAATCCGGTAACCGGAGGCGTTTGGCTTTTTTTCATTGTTTAACGGTTAAATAACTATACGACATGGCCAGGCCTTGCAGTTGGGTTTCTATAAATTCAAAAAGGGGTTCTTCGCCTAAAAGGGCGTATTTCAAAAATGGAGAGGCTTGGGCGTAAAGAGTGTTATGGGGCACTTTCTGGAGGTGGTAATACCCGTCTAAAAAGTTTTTGATTCCCCCAGAAACAATAATAGTTTTGGCATTAATCTGCACCTCATCGCGGTGCTGAAAATCGCAAATCCACTGGGTCATTTCATCGGCGGTATGTCCAACGCGGGTCGCGGGCAGCCACTCATCGGCCCGAATTCCTGAAGAGCGCAAATTTTCTAATAAGGCAAAATTGGTTCCCCCAAAAGAGCCGTAGTCGACCGCTTCTAGTGGCAATTCCAGTAGGGCCCGTAGGGATTTAGGACCCATGCCTTGTCCGACTTCTTTTACCATTAGGGGGAAATCGAACACGTCTAAGCACCTTTTAATGGTGTCGATGGCCGAAAATTGGAATTGATCGCCTTCGGGTTGAAACCATTCTTGAAGGGGATTTACGTGTATGATAAGTCCGTCGGCTTCCAGGGTTTTTATGAGTTCTTTTACCCTATCGGATTGCTGATTGAGGAATAATTCTTCTAGTTGGGCAATTCCTAAATTGGCAAAAAGGGGCTGATCGCCAATGAGGTGTCTGATTTTGAAATCGGCGGCAGATTCGGTTTGTTCTAAAACAGGTCTGCAAGAGCCCAATCCCATACCCAAACCATATTTTTGGGCGGCTTTAGCCAAGTTCGCATTGATACTGCCGGCCTTTTCGGCTCCACCGGTCATACTGGAAATCCACCAAGGAGCCCGCATGGTTTTGCCGGCCACGATGAGACTGGGAATAACTGAAATATCGGGGGAAGGCGCTAAAAGGGGTTCATAGTAAAAGCGGCTATCGTTTTCAGACAGTTGCGACCGGAATGTTAACTCAATATGGTCTGCTTTTCGTTTGTTTAATGATGTGCTTGACAATGTAGTACAAAATTAAACAAAAATATTGGCGTAAAGTTTAGTCTAAATTAGAGTTTGGGGTTGTTTTTATGTCGTTCCGAATCGCGCAGGGTCTTTTTTTTGAAATTTTCCGCAAGGGCGGTGTCTAGGTTCACCCCGGTTTGATTGGCCAGGCACATAAGTACCCAGAGGATGTCGGCCATTTCATCGCCGATATTTTTGTTTTCATCGGATTTCTTGAACGATTGATCACCATAAGTCCGAGCCATAAGTCGGGCCAACTCCCCTACTTCCTCCATTAATATAGCGGTATTGGTGAGTTCCGAAAAGTAACGCACTCCGTATTCTTTAATCCACGCATCGACCTGCGCTTGCCATTCGTTTAGTTTAAGATCGGAATTCATTATTTCGGATTGAGCACGTGTTCATCGACCCAAGACTTGCCCCAATTCAATTTTTCTTCTTCGGTCCAGAGACTTGGAAAGGCTATGATGCGTTGAAAACGCGGAGGTAGAAACTTTTGCCAATTGGTTCCTCCGGTGGCTGCGGCATCGCCCCCTTTTCCGCTCAAATATCGAACGGCGCTGCGGTAATGTGACAGGCGCCAATTGACATTGAGGTATACATCTAAGGTCTTAAAATGGGCAATTAACGAGGGTGTTAATTCTTGTTTTTCTTGGAGTGCCAGAAGTTGTTGGTTTAAATTTTGGGATTTCCACTGCTGCGCCCAATTAGTAAATTCAACTTCGTAAGCCGCTTCAAATTGACGCAACGTTAACGTTTTTGCACCGGTGCTTTCCTCTACCGATCCCGCTTTCCAATAAATATGGGCGTATTGCTCGGGAATGGAGGCCTGGGTCAATGGGGTACGATGGGCTTCTGGAATTAGTTGTATTAAATCTGTAAAGGCCATTTCGATTTTGCGAAATTGGGCACTTTGGAAACCGCTGGCTGGCAATAGCGACATCCGGAATTGCATAAACTGTTCGCTTTCCATGCCATCGATCATGATATCGAAACTATTGATGAGGTTTTTCAGATAGCGTACAATTCGGGTTATTTTATCTTCCCAACGATCTGTCGAAAGCGTTCCGGTGCTCATTTGTTCCAATTCGTGAATAATGAGTTTGAAATACAGTTCGGTTATTTGATGGTAAGCAATAAATATGACTTCATCGGGGATATCTGTTTTGGGATGCTGCAGCGACAAAAGGGTGTCTACCGCGATATAGCGCCAATAGGGTTCGTAATTATTATGGAGCATGCCCTCAAGATAATCATCGAGTTTTTGTCCATCTGCATCGAATTTTTCATGCAGTTTTTGGAGTAATTCTTGGGTTTTGGGACGTATTTCCATGCGAATAACTAAGAAAATGGGGATATAAACTCGTTAAAAAGGGGTTGTTTTTGGTCTTTATCGGACAAAATTGGGTTTTCAATTTGCCAGGGGATATTCAATTCCGGACAGTTCCAACGAATGCCCCCTTCGGTTTCGGGGTGGTAGTAATCGGTGCATTTGTAGGTAAAGATGGTATGGTCGCGGAGGGTTAAAAAACCATGGGCAAATCCAGGAGGAACGTATAAGGCGTGAAAGTTTTCCTCCGAAAGTTCAAAAGCGGCAAACTGCCCGTAGCTAGGGGATTGGGTACGGATATCAACGACTACATCGCGAACGGCTCCTTTGATAACGCGGACTAATTTCCCTTGGGCATGCGGGGGGGCTTGGTAGTGCAAGCCGCGTAAAATGCCGGCATTTGATAAACTTTGATTGTCTTGAATGAAGTCGATTTCTACTCCCATTTCTTTTAGGCTATCTTGACGGAAACTTTCGAAAAAATGCCCGCGGTGATCTTGGTGCACATGGGGCTTAATTAAAAGAACCCCGTTCAAAAACGATTCAAATTTCATGAAGTGTATAAAAAAGGGTAAAAATACATATTTTCGCAGTAAATCATTCTATTTTAAGCGAATGAATCGGACAAAAAATCAATCGACACTATGACCACACAAGACAAAAAAAACAAAACACTCCTGTACATCATCATCCTTATTTTATTCATTGTGAACATCGGATTGTTTTACATGTGGCAAACCGGTAAAAAAGACCGTGGGGGTTTGATAGAGGATAAAACAGCATTACAAAACACGGTTAAAGACCGAGATGCTACCATTGCAGCGGCGGAAGCCCTTTTGGAGCAATTCCGACAAGATTCTGCTGAAATGGCGGCCAACAACATCAAAATATCGGATGAAATGGCGCGCAAGAGTAGTGAAATTGCCCGTTTGACTTATTTACTTAAAAAAGAAAAATATGCGAGTCAGGATATGATTGACGCGCTCAATGGCAAATTATCCGATTTGAACAAACAGCTGTTAGCGTTAAAAGAAGAGAATGTGCGATTGCGCGACAACAACGATAGTTTATTATCGGTGAACCAAGGTCTTTACGGCGAAAATACCAAGTTAAGTTTGGAAGGTACGCGTTTGAAAAATCTCGCCGCGCGTTTGAGCGCATCAGAAATTAAAGTAGAACCTATAAAAAACCAGTTTTTAACGGGGAAAGAAACAACCACCGTAAAGGCGAGTCGGGTAAAAGGATTCAAAATTAATTTCTCGGTGGCCGAAAATAAAATTGCAGAACCTGGAGATCGCGATGTTTTTGTGAAAGTAACCGGACCCGAGGGACTCACGTTAAACAACGAAGGACAAGGCGGTGTGGTAGAACTAGCGGATGGCAAATCGGCGAAATACAGCTACAAAACAAAGATCATTTTTGAAAACAATACCTTGGAAAGTCCTGATATTGTATGGCAACCCAATAAAAAACTAACCCCCGGTAAATATGTCGTACAACTATACACCGAGGGTTACTTAATGGGATCCGCAGGTATTACGCTGCGTTAATCCTATTGGGGAATTTCCTTTTACTTTTTCAATTCAGTTGCCCGAGCATCCGCTTGGGCAATTTTGTTTTTAGCGAGACTTATGAACGGTTCATTAGAGAAGTTCTCCAAGATGGTATTCCAGGTTACTTTGGCATTAAAGTCATCGCCTTCTTTGGCAAATGCATCGCCTAAAAGTAATAGCCCTTTAGCAACCCATTCGTCGTAGGCATTAAAATCTTCAAGTAATTGATAGCAAGATTCTTTGCTTAATGTCAACGAATCGGCAGTGAAATACGCCTCTGCTTCAAGGTATTTGGCCTCGGCGGCAAACTTATTGTTCTTACCCTTGTATAATTCCTGCAAGGCCGCAACGCGCTGATTCAGGTCTTGTCCTGTACTTCCGGCGTTTTTTAGCATGATTAACTGCGACTCATACTTCAAATCGGGATCTACAGAAGCGTCATTAACCGCTTTTGCGGCGATGCGATTCAAACCTGCTTGGTTACCGGATTGAGAATAGCAATACATCATGGATTTCCATGCTTTCCGTTGCAAGTCTTTAGACCTTGTAATTTCTTCTAGGATTTCGAGGTAGGGCACGATATCGGCACATTCGGCACCGTTGCCATAAATTTTAAGTACGGCTATGGTTGCGTCTTCTTTATAATCACCGGAATTGGCAACAGCTACTTTCTTATACGCGTCGAGGGCTTTTTGCGGTTGTTTCAGATTTTCATAACTCAAACCTAGATAATACAAAACCGGAATAGTAAAATTTCCGCTGGGTTTTTCCTCCAGATAACTTTCAAAAGAGGGCACCGCTTTTTTGAAATCGCCTTTATCGTAAGCGGTTATGGCAGTTTCATACAATACACTGTCTTCCGCTAGGGCGCTGATGCCCCCGCGGCTAGAAGCCCACTTAATATAATCTTTACCTCGGCCTTCTTCGGTGTAAATGGTTTTTACCAATTCTGCAGCCGACTGAGCGTCTTGTGTCCCCCTAAATTCATCGTATAACTGGGTAAACGAAGCCACTGCTTTGTCCACTAATTTTTGGTTGTAGTAAATACGACCCAAGGTGCTGTAAGCCTTTCGGGTGAGCTGCGTACCGGGGAATTTGTTCAGAATGGTGGTATAATACGATTCGGCTTGGTCGAATTGCTTCAAAAGCATGTATTCAGAGGCAATATCGTTATACCCATCGAGGAGATAGGTGCTTCTCGGATATTCGGTGATCAAACGTTTTAATGTCGTTATTTTCTCTTCGGAACGTTCTAAAAGTCCGTATATGACTGAACTCTGGTACAAGGCATAATCGGCATCACGGCCTTTTTTCCCCGACACATAGGCATAGGCACGAACAGATGCATCTAAGTTACGGGTCATCAAATAACAATCTCCCAATCTCAAATAGGCATCGTGCACGATGGATTCCTCGTAACGACTGGATCCCACTTTTTGACTGAATTCTTTAAAATAGGTTGCGGCCGTAGTGTAGTCTTTCCTTTGGTAGTAAACGTAACCTTGTCCGTAATAGGCATAGGCAAATTCGTCTACCTCATTGGATTTAGGCTTGTCCATAAACGATTTGTAGGCCGCTAAGGCCTCATCGGTTTTTTCCATTTGCAACAGGGTTTCGGCCTTCCAATAAGCGGCTTGTGCGGCATAGCGTCGGTTGACATTTTTCTCTGCACATTTTTCAAATAGTTCCAGCGCTTCGGTCCACGTGCGGTTCTTATACAATTCCATCCCCCGGGCTAGGGCTACTTTCTGATAAATCTCGGTTGTTTGATCGTCGAGATTTTCAATACCTTCTAAAATTTGCAGCGCTTCTCTGTATTTATCGGTATTGAGCAATAAGCGCGCTTTTAATTTAGAGGCCTCTTTGGCTTCGGGCGACTTAGGAAATAATCGCACATATTTATCTAGCAATTTGGTGCTATTGGCCTCGCGCAGCTGTACGGCAATTTTAGCTTGGGTGTACAAGGAAATCTTGGCAATCTCATCGTTAAATCCGGTGCGCCAAACTTCCGAAAAGGCATAGGAAGCTTCCCGGTAGTTGTTTAACGCCATTAAGGTATTGCCCAATTCATAACTGGCAATTTGGGCCAAACTGTCGTTGTTTTTTGCCACTTCCCGAAACCAAGGCAAGCTTTCGTTGAGTTTCCCGGACTTTGAATAGGCATATCCGATTTCAAACTGCTGCTGGTTGTCGAGTTTTTCGATAGGTAAATTGATTTTCTCAAACAATTCAGCGGCTTTATTATAGTTTTTAAGACGGTAATAACATTTGGCGCTGAGTTCATCGCGTTCAATGGGCTTTACCTTGCGGGTATTGATTTTTGCAATTTCTTTGAGCGCCTCATCGTACCGCGAAAGTTGGTATAGCACCTGGGCCATGTAAAAATGTATTTTTTCAAAGCGTTCGTCGGTAATGTTTTTAAAGGAGGCATACGCCGCCTCATAATCGCCCTCCATTAAACAGGCATATCCGTAATAATATTGTCCAAAACCTTGGTATTCAGAAGGCTTGTCTACCACTTTTTTAAGCAGCTCTTTACCCTTGTCGTATTTTCCGCGTTGCACATAACAAAAACCCATACGGTAATTGTAGGCCATACGTTTGGCCGGCTCAACGGTTTCTTCTTTAACCTCGCGGTAATACCCTAAAGCGGGACCGAACTGACCTAAATCGTAAAAGTAATCACCGAGAGCCAAATTAGCTTGATTGGCCCGCGCTTCATTGGGGTGATTGGCTAAATAACTAACTAAAAAAGGTTCCGCATTTTCGTGCTTGGCATACAACTTCGCCAAGGCATGGTAATAGCGCATATCGTCGTTCAACTGAATGGTAGGATCGTTTTTGAGCGCCGTTTCAAACTGCGCAATGGCGGCGTTAAAGCGCCCTTCCTCATACAATTCAATCCCGCGTTTTGCGTAAATTCCAGGATAGCTATTAACAGGATGCGGCTGAGCCGACAAACTTGCTGTCCAAAGCAATACAATGATTAGAGCACTATTCCTCATACTAACAAAGATACGCCCTCGCTGTAGCCCTCTTTAGCGCAGTTTCTCACACAAAATGCCGGTGGTTAATATTTTGGGCAAAACCTTTCCTTTTCAAGTTGTATATTTGGATTATGTTATCAAAAACCCTTGAAAATGCCTTGAACCAACAAGTGGCAATCGAAGCTTCGGCAAGTTATGTATACTTGGCCATGGCTTCCTGGATGGAAAATTCAGGATTTGAAGGCACCGCTAAATTTCTGTATGCACAAAGCGACGAAGAGCGCATGCACATGATGAAACTTTTTCATTATATCAACGAAGTCGGCGGCTACGCCCTCTCACCCGCCGTTGCCGCCACCGATACCCATTTTGAATCCTATACCCATGTTTTTGAACGTGTTTTGGCCCAAGAAAAAAAGGTAACCGCGGCCATTCATGGCCTCATGGATATCGCCACCAAAGAAGCCGACCATACCACCGCCAACTTTTTACAGTGGTATGTGGCCGAACAACGCGAAGAAGAAGCCCAATTCAATACCATTTTAGGTAAACTCAAAATTTTAGGTAACGATGGCAGTGGCCTGTATTTAATGGACCGTGATTTGGCGCAATTAACCGCGCAACTCACCGCCGCCAAAAA
>CAMBBZ010000069.1 GCA_945863965.1 Chitinophaga pinensis
CCTCGCTTGCTATTAGGCCTGCTAAGCAAGTAAATAATGGGATCCAAAATGTTGGTTTAAACCACATACTGCAAAGATAAGGATTTGTTGGGATGCGATATAAGTCTTAATGTAAAATGATGGGGTATTTAATAAATTTAATTGCATCCATGTCCGTAGGTAATGTCCTTGTTCTAACTTTCTTTGAGTGAGTAGGATAGAGATCGCTTGTTTGAAGAATCTGAGTCCATGATGGGGTAGTGCCCAAAAGTATTAGAAAAAAGAGGATTCCTTTGTTTTTCATGGTATTATTGAGTTTGAAATAAATTCGAAAATAGGGTTTCATTTTATAAATGGCGCTTTTTTATATCGAGAATGAAAAAAATTACATTCGTCTGTTGGCCAATAGCATGGGAGCGTTTCCATCGAAGGGATTGTCGCTCCGGCCGATGCTTTTTACATCGAGCCCGTTGGCCCGTTTAATGGCACTATCGCCGAAGCGATTGCGAACAATATCCATGGCTTCGTAAAGTTTGAGCATTTCCAAACTGTCTTCAAATAAATCAATTTGAAGTCCGCCGCTGACCAAATGGCTATAGCGCACGCCTACGAGTCGAATGAGCTGACGTCTTTGATAGAGCTTGTCGAATAATTCTAAGGTCTTGGCAATGAGGGTATGGTCGGCGCTGGTATAGGGGATTTTGGCTTGCATGGAATAGGTATTAAAGTCGGTATAGCGGATTTTAACGGTTACGCAAGCCGTTAGTTTATGCCCTTTCCGGAGCTGATAGGCCAAGTTTTCGGCCATAGCACTGAGCAGGTTTTTGAGTTTGCTTACGTCGATGGTATCGTTTTCGAAGGTCCGTTCGGTACTCAAGCTCTTGCGCTCTTGGTAGGGAATTACGGGACGTTGGTCAATGCCTTGTGCCTTATCCCAAATTTCTAGACCTGGTTTTTGTAAAGTTTTGAAAAGCAGTTCTCGGGGCATTTCTTGCACGGTTTTAATGTACTGAATACCGAGCTGACGGAGGGTTTGGTAGGTAACGGTGCCTACGCCGGGAATGGCTTTGACGGAGAGGGGCGAGAGGAAGTTTTTTTCTTCTCCTTGCGGCACTTGTTTTTGTCCGGCGGGCTTGGCGGTACCCGTGGCTACCTTCGAAACCGTTTTATTAGTAGAGAGTCCGAAGCTAATGGGCAATCCGGTTTCTTTTTTGATGCGTTCTTTGAGTTCTTGAGACAGTTTCCAGTTGCCGAAGAAGCGTTCCATTCCGCTCATATCGATATAAAATTCGTCGATACTGCTTTTTTCGTAAAGAGGTACGGTTTCGGCAATAACTTCGGTAACCATATGAGAATAATCGCTATATCGTTGGGAATCGCCACGAATAAAGATGGCATCGGGACATAGCAGTCGGGCTTGTTTCATGGGCATAGCGCTGTGCACGCCGTAGCGTCGGGCTTCGTAACTACAGCTAGCTACCACGCCGCGATCGCTCAATCCGCCGATGATTACGGGTCTGTTGTTCAATGCCGAATTCTGGAGTCGCTCTACACTTACAAAAAAGGAGTCTAAGTCCATGTGTACAATGCTTTTATCGCTCATTTGTTAATATTATTGACAATTATTTGTCGATAATATAGACAAAAAAGTCGAGAGGGCTTTGGTAGGGGCAGGGTTTTTATCCCACGGTTTCAACCGTGGGTATCACGCTCTGGTTTTAACCGTGGGTACTACGCGCTGGTTTCCCTTTGTTTTCTTTTGTTGAAAGCATATTTTGCCACAAAATAAATAACCAATGCAGAAAGCACTCCAGTTAAAAAGTCCGTCATTGGTACCATTACTGCAGTATAAATCATCATCGAAAATTCGAATTTTCCTGCATGTTTGATTTCTTTAATTTCAGATGGTTTTATCATATTGCTGGCAACCCAAACCAAAATACCACCAATGCAAGCCATCGGAATTAACTCCAAATATTTAGCCAAATAAAATGCCATGGTTAGTTTTAGGACAGCTTTAAAGTAACCCGCCAGTGGCGTTGTAGCACCTGCTTTTATGCTTGTGGCTGTTCTTGCTAAAGCGCCTGTGCAAGGAAAACCTTGTACCAATGGTGTAATGATCTGAACCAATCCTTGACCAAAAAATTCTTTGTCTGGGTTAAAGGGCGTTCTGTCATTTTTTGCTAATCGATCTGCCATTGAAGAACACAAAACACTTTCTACGCCCGATACAAATACGATACCAACCACAAAATATACAATGTCAAGTATCACACTTCCATTCATAGTAGGTAAAAATGGCATTTGCAATTTGAAAAAGCTATTTGGGATTGACCCATATAAATCACGGACTAATATTATGTTTTTGTCGGCTAATAAAGTGGCCGACAATATTGTGGCGGTTCCCATAGCAATTACAGGTCCAGGTATGTAAATAGATATTTTTAACAAATATTTTGCTAAAACAAAAGTAATTAATCCTAAAAAAACGGACCATATATTAATGGCATCTAGGTTACCAAGTGCTAAGTATACGTTATGGAAAAAACCACCTTGAATATCCTCATCTTGCCCAAGGAAGTCCTTGAAATTTTCTACGCCTAAAATGTCTTCGAAATTAGTAAGGGCAATAGATACAGCAATACCCACTGTAAACCCAACAATAATTGAATTGGGAACAAGTTTGGCGTATTTACCCACACCAAATATTCCCATTACAATTAAAATAATTCCTGATATAATAGAGACCAATACAAGGAAACCGTGCGCTTGTTCAAACGTCCCACCATTTGCCGGATTACTATATTTTGCTATTAGAGCAGCAATAACCGGAATAAAAGCAGCAGTAGGTCCATAAACCTGGTATTTTGAACCACCAAAAGTCCTACCCACTACACACGCCAATGCACCGGCAATAATGCCATGTTCGGGTCGCATACCCATAGCCATCGCGAAACCCATTGCCATAGGAATAGCGGTCATGGCCACGATTAAACCCGCACTGAAATCTTTGTATGTTACCTTTATCCAATTTTCTTTGGTTAAGTCCTCCCATCGAGAATCAAAAAAGGTGAAAAATAATTTTAATCGCCCTAATGGAGTTGTTGGGAACTTTGCTTCATTCATTTTATATAGTTGTTGATTTTAATTTATGTATGCATTTAATAGGATTTACACCCATTTTGTAGGCAATGTTTTTAGGGATAAAAAAACTAGAAATACCATTGCAATCAGTACCCATTCAAAACCTTTCTATTGGTTAGGGCTCAGCAATAAATGTTGTATCTGTATAGAAAGTTACTTGTCCTGTTGATAAATCGTGCATTCCGCCAATAATACCAATTTCACCACTTAATATCATGTGCTCAAGGATGGTACTTCTTTCCATAATGGCTTTTATGGATCTTCTTACATTAATGGCAGCAACATTTTCTACAAAAACATCATTATTTGAGTTGCGATTATCTTTAGTTGCTACTTCATCATCTACTGCGGGTCTAATTTTGGCAAGCAAGGCAGTTAAATTGCCCATTTCAGCATGATCACAAGCGCCTTTTACGGCTCCGCATTTGCTGTGTCCTAAGACCACTATTATTTTTGAGCCCGATAATTTACAGGCAAATTCCATGCTACCTAATATATCTTCATTAATAATATTTCCAGCAATTCTCACACTAAAAATATCACCAAGCCCTTGGTCAAAAATGAGTTCAGCAGAGGTTCTACTATCAATACAGCTTAAAACCACTGCGAACGGATGTTGTCCGTCAGAGGTTTCGTTTGCTTGTTTTAAAAGATTACGATTTACTTTTAAGTTATTAACAAATCTCTTATTGCCTTCTTCAAGCAATTTTAAAGCCATAGTGGGCGTGATAGAATCTAGAAATTCTTTTGTTAATGTTCTCATTGTTTCATTATTTTCTTTTGTCACGTTTTGTTGTTTTTTTTAACTCGCTACTAACCTACTATGTATACGATACATATGTTTTCGGAATTTGCATAAGTGGCGATTTTAAGTATGAATACTCAAATTACGATAATGCGTCATAGAATTCCAAATATTAAATTTTGCATCCCATTCCGCCTCTCTCCACAAACCATTCCCTTCCCCAACTTGTTACACTTGCATGAAACAGTTTGTAATAATCGGTGGATCTACCGGAATTGGTCGCGCACTTGTGGAATTGCTTTCCGTCGATGCCCACGTTACCGCTACCTATGCGCATACCCAGCCCGAATCCCTTGCCAATGTCAATTACGTGCATTTCGATGTAACCACCGATGGAAACGACTTTTCTTGGTTGCCAGAATCTATCGACGGACTGGCCTACTGCGTGGGATCCATTACCCTGAAGCCCTTCGCCCGAATCAAACCCGAAGAGTTTATTGCCGACTACCAAAAACAAACCCTCGGTGCCATAAAAAGTATTCAAGCAGCCCTGCCCGGACTTAAATCCGTAGCGCAGTCTTCCGTAGTACTGTTTTCAACCGTTGCCGTGCAAACCGGATTCTCTTTTCATGCATTAGTGGCCAGTTCTAAAGGAGCTCTCGAAGGACTCACCCGCGCGCTAGCAGCAGAATTGGCTCCCAAAATTCGGGTCAACGCCATCGCACCCTCCATCACCCAAACACCCCTGGCTGCGGCGTTACTGAATTCCCCCGAGAAAATAGAAGCCAATGCCAACCGACATCCCCTAAAGAAAATCGGACAACCCCAAGATATCGCCGAACTCGCCGCCTTTTTACTGTCTGAGAAATCGTCGTGGATTACCGGACAAATTCATCATATCGATGGAGGTATCTCTAATATTAAAGTATAATTTAAGTTTGAGAGGAGTTCCATTGGTCATTGTGACCACTCATGCCTAACAACCGAAAATCCAATTCCTGAACCGACGTGAAAAAGCCTTGGAATTTGCCGGATTTACCGGTTTATAGTCTTATGACCGAATGCGACGGACGGATCAATATGAACATCTGCACCTACGTTTCAGCCATGAGTATGTCGCCGAAACGCTATGCCATTGGTGTGTATTACAACACCAAAACCCTTGAAAATATTCAAAAAGGGTCCACTGCCGTGCTCCAATTACTGTCGCAAGAACAATGGCCTGTGGTGCGAAACTTTGGACAGAAAAGTGGGTTGACACTCGACAAACACGATTTTCTAAGTCGCAAGAATCAAGGCGATACGGAACATCCCCATAAACAACCCTATGCCTGTATTCGTTGGCACGAACACGTGGTGCTGCGCCATGCTTTGGCCTATGTGGAGCTCGAAACGGTATGGCACCAATCTGCCGGAGATCATGAACTGTATCTATTTGATGTCAATCGACATACCACCAACAAACAAGAAAATCCACTAATGATTTCTCATTTACGGGAAAATGGACTCGTCCGAATATGAAATTTAACGAACAAGATACCGACCGAATTATCGAAATGGCCTGGGAAGATAGAACCCCTTTTGAGGCCATCGAAACCCAATTTGGCGTGAATGAAGGCGAAGTAATCCGCATCATGCGCACAGAACTCAAGCCCTCGAGCTTTCGTTTGTGGCGCAAACGCGTAAATTCTGGTGTCTCTCAAAAACACAGCGCCATCCGAAATCCTGAAATTGAACGCTTTAAGTGTAAAATGCAACGTCAAATTACCAACAATAAAATTTCCAAGCGATGATCGAAACGAAATATGCGAAAATAATTGCGAAAATCGCAACAATCGATCCCGTTAAATACGGTAAAACGCGAAATTTCCTTTGGGGAAACGTGTCACAACTATCGCCCTATGTATCACGAGGCGTTATTTCCACCAAGCAAATTGTGGATTCGCTGGTGCATCGCGGATTCAAACCCTTTCAAATAGAGCGCTTATTACAGCAGCTCAGTTGGCGCGATTATTTCCAAAGAACCGCCCAGCAATTTCCGGATTTATCTGAACGCAATGTAAAAAACGATCCGTTGCATTTTAAATCCACGGGCATTCCCAACGCTATCTTAAATGCCGAAATTGGCATCGATGCCCTTGATGAAGGCATCGAACAGCTGCTCGAAACCGGGTGGATTCACAACCACATGCGCATGTATTTGAGCATGCTGCATACCAATGTGGCGCGTTGTGATTGGCGCAGTGGCGCCCGATGGATGTATTACCATTTGCTCGATGCCGATATGGCCTCGAACGATTTAAGCTGGCAGTGGGTGTGTGGCGCAAATTCCAATAAACTATACGTAGCCAATCAAGAAAACATCAATAAATACGCGGGTTCCAAACAGGGAAAAACATTTTTAGACGTCGACTACGACGCGTTTTCCGACATGCCCATCCCCGAACCCCTGCGCAACACCCAAGATTTAAGTCTCACGCCTACGGCCGTATCGATTGAATCGCTCCGAAAAACTACCACTATTTTATCTCCGGGGGAAGTCTTCCCGAACGCCAAGAACTCTGTTTTGTTGTATTCTTGGAACAACTTAGATCCCAAGTGGCGGGAAGACGAATCGCACCGACGGATTTTATTATTGGATGCCGATGAGTTCGAACGCCGACCTATTTCAGCCCGAACTTTGGAGTTTGTTTTGGCCCTGTCTAAGAATATCTATGAATTGGAAATTGTTTACGGTCGGTTCGACGCGTTGCAAGCGCAATTGCCCGAACATACCTTTATATTTAAGGAACATCCAACCCAGATAGGGTGGAAGGGACAAGAAGATACGCGCGATTGGATTTTCCCGGAGGTAACCCAATACACCCCTTCCTTTTTTGGATTTTGGAAGAAATGCGAAAAATACCTGAAGCAATTTTAGTAAAAATTACCACATGCACATCACAAAAAATGCGATTAACGAAATGGAACAGCGCTACCGCGCGGCCTTTATTAATTCTTTAGGGGGATTCAAAAGCCTGATTTTGGTAGGTACCGCCGATAGCAAGGGAGCAACCAATTTATCGGTTTTGAATTCTTTGTTTCATATTGGTGCGAATCCGCCGCTTTGCGGTATGATTTTTCGTCCCGATGTGGCGGAGCGACACACCTTAGACAATATTTTAGAAACGGGTTGGTATACCATTAACCATGTTACAGAATCAATCTTTAAAGCAGCGCACCAAACGTCTGCCCGTTATCCGAAAGAGGTATCGGAATTCGATGCGGTAGGGTTGACACACGAGTGGGATTCGGAACATAAGGCGCCGTTTGTAGGAGAGAGTAACATAAAGTGGCTGATGCAATTTCGAGAAAAACACGATTTAGCAATCAACGGTACGCATTTGGTTATCGGCGAAATTATAGAAGTATACATCCCAGATGTCGCTCTGCAATCAGATGGTTTCGTAGACCTAGAAGCCGCCGGAACAATCACGTGCAGCGGTTTGGATTCCTATCATAAAACGCTAGGTTTGGGGCGTTTGGCGTATGCAAAAACTTGATTTAATTGTTAATGGTCAGTTGTTAATGGTTAGTTGTTAATTGTCAGTTGTTAATTGTCAGTTGTTAATGGTTAGTTGTTAATGGTTAGTTGTTAATGGTTAGTTGTCAGTTGTGAATTATCGGTTTGACCTTGTCAGAATGGGGTTCGTATTAGTTGTTAAACGCTAATTTTCAAATGGAGGTACTCGTTATTGATTTTGGGATATGAAAGGAGTTAAAAAACAGCATTTGCCGGAGAAAATATGTCTGGCTTGCGGAAGGCCCTTTACATGGCGTAAGAAATGGGAGCGCGATTGGGAAAACGTGAAGTTTTGCTCCGACCGCTGCCGCCGCACAAAAAATGAAAAATGAAAATTGAAAATTGAATTATGAGTTATGAGTTATGAATTATGAATTATGAGTTATGAATTATGAATTTAAAAGCACTTTTGATAATATTGAGTTGTTCAATTTAAGAAAGGTGGATTTTCAGATATATAATCGAAATTTTAGACCAAACCATCAAGAGTGAACATTCATAATTCACCATTCATAATTCACCATTCATAATTATTTTTGAACGATGTTACTATTCCAATCTGCCCCCAACGGAATCGAAGCCGGTTGCGATGAAGCAGGCCGCGGTTGTTTGTCGGGTCCGGTGGTTGCGGCAGCTGTAATTTTGCCTGTTGGGTTTTATCATTCCAAATTGAACGACAGTAAGCAGGTTAACAAGGGCAATCGCAACGAATTGCGGTTGTATATTGAAGAAAATGCCTTGGCATGGGCGGTGGCGTCTTGTTCACAAGAGGAAATCGACGAGATAAACATACTCAATGCCAGTATTTTAGCGATGCATCGGGCTTTAGAAAAGTTGACGCATACATTTGATTCCATCGCGGTAGATGGAAATCGGTTCAAGCCGTTTGGCAGCATCCCCCATAAAACAGAAATAAAAGGCGATGCCCGATTTTTACATATTGCAGCCTCGAGTATCTTGGCCAAAACCCACCGAGATGAACTCATGGAAAAACTGCATTTGGAATATCCGATGTACGGATGGAATACCAATGCCGGTTATCCGACGATTTCACACCGCCAGGCCATTCGGGAATTTGGTATCACGCCCTATCACCGGAAATCGTTCCAGCTACTTCCCAAACAATGGGAATTGGACCTTTAAATCTTATTTTGGTTTTTTGTTAACCCTTAGATCGGGTTAATTTTAGCACGATTCCTCGGCTGTATTTGATATACGATTCGATTAATTGGCAATAGCAAATAAGTAAACCCGTGCGACCGTAGGAAATTCCACCCTTAAAAAAGTAATTCCGGATAAATTTGAATAGGGGACTTATCAGTATCTTACCCAATAATTGAACGATCGAAAGGGTGCGGGTGTATTTCGCTCCGATTTTGCCGTAATGCAGCGACTTCTGGAATAATTCGCGGTGGTTTGCATACGAATAATGGTACAAATCACCGTCCAAGCGCATTCGAGGAAACCCCGATCTCAATTTGAATCTATCATGGGGATTAATGCCCGACCAACTTCCTAA
>CAMBBZ010000070.1 GCA_945863965.1 Chitinophaga pinensis
TCGCTGACGTGTTTGATATCCCAAAATAATAAAAGCCCTATGAATAAAACATTTATAGGCCTCAATGCAACGGCTAACCCTGCAATAAGTCCCAAAATTATATAATTTCCCCATGAAAATCCAGAGGCATATCTACTCAAGTACACCATAAATAAAGCCATCACAAAAAGTGAATAATTGTGCGATAATCCCACATCTTTGGCACAGTAATAAAGTAAATTTGTACCGAGTAGAACCAAGGCGATACTCCACATTATTACGGGTTCAGAAAATCCAAAAGACTTTCGCAACCAATACATTAGTAAGCCCAAACCAAAGAAAGTGTAAAACCAATTGGTGAAAGTCCTCATACGAAAATAAGGTCTCGAAAATCCATCCGCTGGAATTTCCATCCATTTGCAATACGCATGAGCGGCAAAAAAGAACGGAACATCCATTAGCGCAACGCCGTAGGGATATTTGGTAAACACAACGGGGTTGCCCGTTTTGGGATTTATTTTGGAAAGGGAGAACC
Organism: Chitinophaga pinensis; assembly: GCA_945863965.1. GTDB lineage: Bacteria > Bacteroidota > Bacteroidia > NS11-12g > UBA955 > VMCP01. The sequence goes on from CAMBBZ010000070.1 coordinate 515, forward strand.
CTTTGCCTACTTTGCTTTCAATTTCCTTGGGAAATTTATTTACATCAAAATCATAAAGAAAAAAGGCGGGCAGGTATACATAGTAGCCCGCTTTGTCTGCATAAATTTCACTTCGATAATTGAACGGTTCGGTATTGGAGTGGATATTGATGCTGAGGTACAAGATGGGGAAAGCGATTGCGATCCAGAATATTTTCAAACGTTTCGACACTGCTTTCAAAAGTAGGGAAAGGCCGGGGAATTTGCTAAACCGGCTTGTCTGATTTTCATTTCCCTCTCAATTAGAATTTAACTATTGAGACATGCAGATTATGCGGGAATGTTATCGGGTAAATGCGGATGAAACACCTCGGAAATAAAACGTTTGTGCATTTTATAAAAAACGCATACTTTTGCAAACCAATTGGGGGATTAGCTCAGCTGGCTAGAGCGTTTGCATGGCATGCAAGAGGTCATCGGTTCGACTCCGATATTCTCCACCCGATAACAAAAAAGGCTTCCTATGAGGAAGCCTTTTTTGTTTCTATAGATTAACACACCTCATTGAGGGAATTGCTACTACCCCAAGAACGGATACGTGTAATCCGTTGGAGGATTGAACGTTTCCTTAATGGTACGTTGACTCACCCAACGAAGGAGGTTCACTTTAGCCCCTGCCTTGTCGTTTGTTCCACTACCTCTGGCGCCGCCAAATGGCTGCTGCCCTACTACCGCTCCCGTGGGTTTGTCGTTAATGTAAAAATTGCCCGCGCTATTTCTCAAAGCCCAAGTAGCCTCGGTAATGGCATAGCGATCTTGTGCAATAACAGCTCCGGTCAACGCGTATTCCGACGTGGAATCTACTATTTTTAACATCTCCTGCCACTGACTATCTTCGTAAACGTAAATAGTTAAAACCGGGCCGAAAATTTCTTCGCACATGGTTGTATACTTCGGATCTTTAGCCACGATAACCGTTGGTTCAATAAAATATCCCTTCGATTTATCATAGTTTCCTCCCGCAATAATTTCTACATCGTCTTTTTTAGCACGATCTATATACGCGGCAATTTTGTCGAATGCCCGCTCATCGATTACCGCATTTACGAAATTGCTAAAGTCTTCAGTTGGACCCACTTTTACTGTTTTTAGGTCTGACAATAACTGGTCTTTAACGGTTGGCCACAAGCTCTGAGGAATATAGGCTCTCGAAGCCGCTGAACATTTTTGTCCTTGGAATTCAAACGCACCGCGGAGTAACGCCGTGCTTACTACTTTGCTATGTGCCGATGGATGAACCAAAACAAAATCTTTACCTCCGGTTTCTCCAACAATACGCGGATAACTGCGGTATTTTTCAATATTCATGCCGATGGTCTTCCACATATGACGGAATACCTTTGTACTACCCGTAAAGTGCAACCCTGATAATTCGGGATGATTGAAAACCACATCTCCGATAGTAGGACCGTCGCCGTAGATTAAATTAATCACCCCATCGGGTAAACCGGCTTCCTTAAACACGCGCATCAGCAGATTGGCACTGTATACTTGGGCATCAGCGGGTTTCCAAACAACCACATTTCCCATCATAGCCGCAGCCGTTGGGAGATTTCCCGCAATAGCGGTAAAATTAAAAGGCGTAACTGCAAATACAAATCCTTCTAGCGGACGGTATTCCAATCTATTCCAAATGCCAGGACTGTTTTCACCGGGTTGTTCGGTGTAAATCTCGGCCATATATTGTACGTTAAACCTTAAAAAATCAACGAGTTCACAAACCGCATCGATTTCAGCCTGATAGGCATTCTTGCTTTGTCCGAGCATGGTAACCGCATTGATATCGTAGCGATATTTGGTGGCAAACAAGTCGGCGACCTTTAAGAAAATAGCGGCGCGTTGCTCCCAAGGCATAGATTCCCAAGACTCTTTAGCGGCTAATGCGGCATCGATTGCCATACGGGCGTGTTCTTCGTTACCGATATGAAACTCACCGATTTTGTGTGATAAATCGTGTGGGGGAAATATTTGTTGCACAATACCTGTTCTGATTTCTTTTCCCCCAATAAACATGGGGATGTTGTGTATTTCTGAACGCCATTTTGCAATGGTATTTTGAAGGTTTTTACGTTCTACGCTTCCCGTGGCATACGCATACACGGGCTCGTTAATGGCTTTGGGTATTTGAAAAAATCCGTTCATGGTATTATTTTATGCTGCAAAAATACAATTAGTCGAGCAATTGCGTCCTACATATAACACACTTCGTTCATAAGTTCTTAGTATTACGGTTACTTAATGGCCTTATTAAATAGCTATTTTTGTGTATGCGTTTTATTCTATTGACAAGCCTCTTTATGGGTGTTAGCAGTTGGGTTTCTGCTCAAAATACCCCCCAAGGAATCACCGAAGTTTCAGGAAATTCTAAAAAAGTCAAAAATGTGATTTTAATGATCGGGGACGGTACGGGTCTAGCCCAATGGAGTGCCGCGCAAGCCCGAGTATCTGACCCTCTTCATGTTTACAGCCTTTCTGAATATTTGGGACTGAGTAAAACCTCTAGCTCTAGTCATTTTATTACCGATTCGGGCGCCGGTGCTACTGCTATTTCCATTGGTGAAAAAACCTATAACAAAGCCATTGGCTTGCGGTCCGACAGCAGTGTGGCATTTACCCTTTCTGAAATGTTACACGTTAAAGGAAAAGCTACGGGTTTGGTGGCTACATGTGGACTCACCCACGCCACTCCTGCTTCCTTTTACGCACACCAACCCAGTCGTTATATGGATAAAGAAATCGTGAACGATTTTTACGGAGGATTTATCGATATCGCCATTGGTGGCGGTTTTCCATTGTTCGATACGGCGCGTTTGCACAATCTTGGTTATGCTACCTATTTGTATAAAAATACTAATTTCAATACCATCGACACTTCCGATTTTGTTGCATTTTACGACACCACCAAACACCCTGTGAAATACGCAGAAGGGCGGGGAAGTTTTCTTAAAGACGCGACTATGACGGCCATAAGGAATTTAAATAAAAATGAAAATGGATTCTTTTTAATGGTGGAAGGCAGTCAAATTGATTGGGGTGGACATGATAACGACGCGGAATATGTAATTTCCGAAACCCTCGATTTCGACAGTACCATTGCCGCTGTTGGCGCTTGGGCCAAAGATGATGGAGAAACCTTGGTGATTATTACTGCAGACCACGAAACGGGCGGCATGAGTTTATTTGAAGAAACGGCCAATAAAGAAGCCAAATTTACGTTTAGCACCAAAGAACATACTGGAATTCCTGTTCCTGTTTTCGCCTTCGGACCTATGTCATATCTATTCAAAGGTGTTTACGAGAATAATGAAATCCATGGTAAAATTCTGAACGCCTTGCAAATAAAACCTTAACCCTTAATGGAACCCATTACCTTCGGCATCATTATTCCCGCGCGATACGCCAGCACGCGCTTTCCTGGGAAACCTTTAACGCTCATTGCTGGAAAACCTATGATTCTTCGAACCGTAGAAGCGGCGCTTAGATGTTTGCCCACTGCCGGAGTTGCTGTGGCCACTGACGATGAAAGAATCGCAGAGGTTATTCGTCACTTAGTACCCGTAGTCATGACCCATATGGACCATCAAACGGGAACCGACCGAATTGCAGAAGCCCTCACACAGCTCGAATGGGATTGTGAAGTGGTGATAAATATTCAAGGCGATGAACCTTTTATAAACCCAAAACAAATACAGGAATTGGTATCGTGCTTTCATTCCCCAAGTACCGATATCGCCACTTTGAAAAAACAAATGGGGCCGCTCGAAGAACTCAATAATCATAATATTGTTAAGGTAGTTACCGACAAATCAGATCGCGCCCTATATTTCAGTCGCAGTGTAATTCCATACAACCGCGGCAATACCAACATCCCTTATTACCGACACATTGGTACGTATGCATACCGGGGGAAGTTATTAAAAAGGCTAACCCAATTGACTAATACGATTCTTGAGGACACCGAAATGTTAGAACAATTGCGGTGGTTAGATTATGGATACACGATTAAAGTAGTGGAAACCAACTACGAAGGTCCGGCAGTTGACACCCCAGAAGATATCCGAATCGCCGAGAACTATTTGCTACAGAACGCAATTGATTAAAAAGTCCTAGAACTTAATTGGGATCAACTTACGGGCTTGAATGCCTCGAAGGCGTTGCTGCAATTTTTGCAATAGTGCATGCTTCTGCACAAGGTAGGTCCAAAAGGTGTTTGCATGGTGGTATTGCGACTGTCACATAACGGACAATTGATATCGCTCAAAACATCCAATTCAAAATAGCCATCGTGTTTAGGTGGCGGAGCCAAACCATGTTTGAGTAAGGCGGCCCTACCCTTTTCCGAAATCATATTGGTATTCCACTGGGTTTTGAAGGAAGTTTCAACTTCCACTTCCTCGTAACCCGCAACGCGCAACGCATCGGCGACAAGTTGCTCCATCACTTTCAGCGCAGGACAACCTGAAAATGTGGGCGTAAGTTGAACGAACGCGTGTTTTTCTTTGCCCGAAACGATTTCAGTAACGATGCCTAAATCAACGATAGAAATGGTAGGGATTTCAGGATCCATTACCATTTCTAACGTTTCTTTAATGTGTAGTTCTCTTGAGTTCAAAATATTACCAATCGGCGCTGGGATCAATACTAAATACCTCGGTCATTTCATCGAGCAAGGGTTGAAGATACTCGGTATGCAATCCATTTCTTCCACCGTTTACAGGGATTACCTGATCTATATCGGGAAGGGAATAGCCGTAGGCGTTCAGTTTTTCGGTTACGACCTGCAGCCATGTATCTTTGAGATGGGCTTCCCCCGGAAAAATACCAGATTCGATTAATTCGGTTTCGTACAAAGAATTTTCGAACATGCCCAAGGCATAAGGAAAGGTTTCGTTGATGGATTGTTGCATCCGAATTTTCGCTTCTTCAGTGCCGTTAGCAAGCTGTTTTAGCCATAAATCGGCGTGCATAGTATGGTATTTTATTTCTCCCCGAAACTTGCGAGCCACCATTTGAAGGGGTTCTACAACGGTTTCTACCAACATATCCATACGCAGCGCACTTTGGTGATCGAAGAAAAAATGACGCACCAACGAGAAGTCGTATTCCCCGATAGGAAGTTCGACCAAATGACACGAGTGAAATTGGGCGGCGTTGCGGGTGAACGCAACGGTATCGGGTTCGCTCTCTCCTAATTCGTGAAGAATTTCATAAAGAGCAAGGGACTGGCCGATTTTATCTTGGGCCATACTTGAAAATGCGATATCTTCCTCTAAAATAGGCCCTAATCCGGTCCACTCCGAATTGCGATGTCCGAGTATCAAAAGGTCATCCGCCATTCGATACAGTAGGTCTTTAAGACCCATTACGTGTTTATCAGTAAATTCCATTAGGCCTTGTTTTTTTGGCGCTCCTTATACGCTTGAATACGGTCCATTACTTTGTAAGAATTAGGATCGCGATGTAATTTAGATGGCGTGTTTTCGAACATATCGGCATCTTCATATTGGGTAACTAAGATTTCGGAAGTTTGCACAACCCAAATATTCACGCATTGACCGCGGCGGGTATACTGTTCTTTGGCGAACAACATAGCAAGTTCGGCATTTGGCGCATGCACGCTACCCACATGCATGTGGTGGGTACCGCGTTTCTTTTGTTCAAAAACCTCATAGGTTTGAAAATGATCCATAGCGTGCAACTCTCCTTCTTGAGAGTTGGAATCGAGGTTGGCACGGGCAATGCGGGGGTCTAAACTATCTATTTTCATATAAAAACAATTACGATAGAGGAGCCACATAAGCGGCATCCTTTTGTAACAATGCCTTACGCACCCAGCGGCCTTTTTCTTCCGCCATGCGACGAACGGCTAAACGTTCTTTGTTGCAAGGACCGTTGCCGTTAATTACTTGTTTGAATACTTCCCAATTGGGTTCGGTGTATTCCCATTTGCCGGTAGCTTCATTTTTCTTCAAATCGGCATCGGGCAAGGTCAATCCTAAATCCCAGATTTTAGGGACGTACATATCGAGGAAGGTTTGACGCATTTCGTCGTTGGTTCCCATTTTTACTTTCCAGCGCATTAACACTTCGGTATGAACCGACATTTTGTCGGAAGGACCGAAGAAGTGCATGATAGGTTCCCACCAACGGTTTAAAGCCTCTTGCACCATTTCGCGCTGTTTAGGCGTTCCTGTAGCTAAGAATACTACGTTATCATGTCCATATTTTAAATGGAACGATTCTTCTGCGCAAATGCGATCGAGGGCGCGAACGTATGGACCGTAACTTCCCTTTGAATTCGCCAATTGATTTACGATGGCACCGGCGTCGATTAACCATGCGATTACGGCTGAGTCGGCCCAAGTAACTGCTGGATAATTAAACACGTTGGAATATTTGCTTTTTCCGTTAATAAGGTCATTTAGCATATCCTCACGGCTTTTACCTAAGGTTTCGGCGGCGGAATATAGTAACTGTGCATGTCCTACTTCGTCTTGAACTTTTGCCATTAACGCGAGCTTGCGTCTGAATCCAGGAGCGCGGGTTATCCAAGTACCTTCGGGCAAAGAACCAATGATTTCAGAGTGGGCATGTTGTTCGATCATCCGAACCAATTGTTTGCGGTATTCTGCGGGCATCCAATCGCGTGGCTCAATTTTGTCACCCGCCGCGATGCGTGCTTCAAAAGCCGCTAATTTTTGCGGATCTTCATTGGCTGTGAGTTTGTTCTCTTGGCCATTGTTTTCGATGTAAGCGTTTCCGTACATATTTTTTTAAATTATGAATTGTGAATGATGAATGATGAATTTACTTGTTCTCTGTTTACTTTGGTTTGCTACCCTTTAATCTGTTTAACTTTACACTTTACACTCTAAACTCTAAACTCTTCATAAGCGCTTTTCCGATGAAATTATACAAACGATCCGCTACTTCATTGGGTTGTAGCGGGCCATTGGGATTATACCATTCTACGATGGCATTCATAGCACTCAACAAGGTGATTACCGCATATTTCGTATCGATTTCATCAAAATCACCTTCATCGATACCTAATTGAATAATTTTTCGGATCTCACGTTCATACTTACGACGTTTTTCAATAAATCGTAATCTGGATTCTTCGGGTAGGTAGCGCCATTCGTGAATAAATACCATTGAAGCATCTAAGTCCGCACATAAAATGCGAACATGAGCAGTAACGAGCATTTGCAACTTCTCTGTAGCGTTGAAATAAATATCGTTGACTTCTAAAACGGCCAATTCAAATTCTCGGGCTAAATCAAAACAAACCGTTTCTAAGATTTCATCTTTAGATTTGATATGATTGTAAATACTCGCCGCTTCAATACCTAATTCCTTAGCCAACAAACGCATAGTAAGTCCACTGAAGCCATGTAACTTCATTAAATGAACGGCTGTATTGCGAACTTGTTCTTTGCGGGTCATAGCTAACTAACGCTTGTTAGTATACAAATATAACAACAATTTTTAATTTTCAATGGTAAATAGTTAATTCTTTTTCTCGCAACGGTTTATGCAATTGCCTGTTGAGAATATCGAATGATTCACTGGCTCCATACCAGTAATTATATATCCAGAAATGATAATTAAGGGATGTTGCCCTTTCGATTCAGAGTGGGATTGATTTAATCAGATAGTTCCAAGCAATGCTAAAAAAATCTATTTCCATAAGTTCAACGGGATTCTTATAATTTTTGGAGTTTTGGACACCCCAACGACCCATACAAAGGAATCAGAAACGCCGACAGCATTAAGTCCCTTGAAAGGATTGGAACGTATTTCTTCGAAGTCAACGGGTACTTTAGGACTCTGACTATCAATTGTGAAATCTTGAATTTTCCAATGGGGGAATTCCCAAGTCAATTTAGTGTTGGGGACGTTTTTTTTTCGGGGCAATTTTACTTGATTTAAACCGGTAGTACCTACCGCAATAATTAGGTCTTTATTAACCATAGTCGCACCACTCAAATAATTGCAAACTCTCAAAGGTTTAATGGTTAATGCATTGTCTTTATTGTATCTCAACAAAAAAAGTCCATTATCACATTCTGTGAAACTAGAGGTTGAACTACTAGCCGAATTAGGTCTGCCATCAGGAAACTTCCAATGTCCGCCAGCTACCGCTATTTGTCCGTCTATGGGCTCTGACAAACCATATACGCCCCATCCTTTTTCTTCTGGCATAGGCACGGACAAATTCGTAACTTTTTCTGATTGCAATTGTCCCTCGATGTTCCAATTAACCTCAGCCATCCGAATAGAGGCACCTTTATCTCCACCGCCACCGATAATAATTTTTAAATTGAGCGATCCAGTGATTTCGTTATACCAACAATCCAATATGCGAGCAGA
>CAMBBZ010000071.1 GCA_945863965.1 Chitinophaga pinensis
GCCCCGAGCATTTCTCCCGGCAAAACATGGGAAGGTCTTATCGGGGGAAGCCTCCTAACGGCATTAACCGGTTTTCTCATCGCTTACTATGTGCACACCGTATGGGTTTCCGAAGAACTTCCCATAGTAAAGATTGGATATGAATTCAAACAATTGCTGCCACCTTGGGGCTGGATTTACACGCCAATTTTAGGATTTTGTGTGGGTATTTTTGGCACTTTGGGCGACCTTTATGAAAGTTCCCTCAAAAGAAAAGCAGGGGTTAAAGACAGCGGCAATATCATTCCAGGTCACGGCGGCGTGCTCGACCGCTACGACGCCTTCCTATTTGCTATCGTCGTTATGTTTATTCTCGATAGAATTCACCCGCCAATTGTGAAACTATTAATCAATACATTCGGATTTTATTAACGATTTCAATACTTCTTGCGATTGTAGTTATGTTTATTCTCGATAGAATTCACCCGCCAATTTTGCAACTATTAATTAACACTTTCGGGTTCTATTAACGATTTCACACTAGTGCACTAATTAGGTTTTATTAACGATTTCAGTCCTATTTGGAGGGCCAAGCTACAACGCTTAGTCAGGACCAAACCTAAGCTCTCCTGTTGGAAGCCCACAAACCAGCGCATTAAACGCCCATTATTCCGAGTTCCAAAGAGAATCAAGCGAAGTAATCCTAACAGTTAGCATAATTCTGCATTTTATGCCCGAACCCTGCAATTTTCATTTCACGAAATAGGCGTTCACAATCAAAAGAAGTATTTTTGCCTCTATCATGAGTCCCGACACCTCCTATATTCACAATGCCGATCCTTCGGCCATCGATAATCTGTACCAACAATACCAAACCGATAAAGAAAGTGTTGATTTCGGATGGCGTAAATTTTTCGAAGGATTCGATTTAGGAAGCGAAAAATATGCCAGCGGTGGCGCCGTTAGCGAAGACGCCGTTAACGAAATAAAAGTACTAAACCTGATTCACGACTACCGTCTGCGCGGACATTTATTCAGCAAAACCAATCCCATACGCCAGCGTCGTAACTATACCCCTACCCTCGATATTGAAAACTTCGGACTGAGTGCCGAAAACCTGCAAAAAACGTTCAATGCCGGTATCGAATTGGGAATAGGACCCGCAAAACTGGCTGATATCATTGCTAAATTAGAAAAAACATACTGCAACAGCATCGGTTGTGAATTTAGTTACATCCGCGATCCAAAACGCCGTCAATGGCTGCAAGATCGTTTCGAACAAACCGAAAACGTACCCCAATTAAGCGTTAACGAGAAACGCCACTTCTTAGAAAAAATCAACCAAGCCACCGTATTTGAAAACTTCCTCCATAAAAAATTTATCGGTCAAAAACGTTTCTCCTTAGAAGGTTTAGAAGCCTTAATTCCGGCCTTAGATGCCGTTATACAATACGGTGCCGAATTGGATGTAGAAGAATTTGTAATCGGAATGGCCCACCGCGGTCGCTTAAACGTGCTCGCCAATATATTCAATAAAACCTATAGCCAAATTTTTTCTGAATTTGAAGGAAACGTTTTCCAAGGGGGTGATTTCGACGATTTCGAGGGCGACGTAAAATACCACTTAGGATATAGCGTCGATGTAATTACCGCCAACCAGAAAAAAGTACACCTGCGCTTGGCCGATAATCCATCGCACTTAGAGGCGGTGAATCCCATTGTAAAGGGATTGGTTAGAGCTAAATTAGACAATAAGTACGAGGGTAATGTAGATAAGATTTGCCCGATACTCATTCACGGAGATGCCGCTATTGCCGGACAGGGCATTATGTATGAAATCGTGCAAATGAGCGGCTTAGATGCCTATTATGTCGGCGGTACCATGCACATTGTGACCAACAATCAGATTGGATTTACCACCAATTATTTGGATGCCCGCACATCTACATACTGCACCGACGTTGCCAAAGTAACGCTTTGCCCCGTATTGCACGTAAATGCCGACGATATTGAAGCCGTAGTACATGCCGTTAAATTGGCCATGGCCTACCGAAACGAATTCAATAGCGACGTATTTATTGACTTATTGGGATACCGCAAATACGGACACAACGAAGGCGATGAGCCTCGTTTTACCCAACCTGATTTATACAAGCTCATCGACAAACACCCGAATCCAAGGGAAGTTTACAAAGATTTATTAATGTCTAGAGGCGAAATTGATGCCGCTATCGCCACAGAAATGGAGGCGAAATTCAAAGACATGCTCCAAGAGAAATTGGAAGAAGCCAAGGGTAGCTTTGCTCCAAAACCCTCAACCATTCCCAATACCTGGGAAGGATACGAACATGCCAACACAAAAACCATCCAAGAAAAAGCCCATACGGCCGTAGATCCGAAAACACTCAAAACCATCGGCGAAAAAATAAGCCACATACCCACTGAAAAAGCCCCCATTAAGAAAGTTCAAAACCTGTTCAATGACCGTGCCAATATGATCGAAACCGGTCAAATTGATTGGGCCATGGGTGAATTATTGGCCTATGGAACCCTATTAGAAGAAGGCCATAACGTTCGCTTGGTAGGACAGGATGTGGAACGTGGAACCTTTTCACACCGACATGCCGTGGTGAAAAGCGAAGACGGAAAACAAGAATATGTTCCCCTGAACGCCATTTCTGAAAATCAAGGAAAATTCCATATTTATAACTCCTTATTGAGTGAATATGCCGCCTTGGGATTTGAATACGGCTATAGTACCACTACCCCAAAAGACTTAACCCTTTGGGAAGCCCAATTTGGAGATTTTTCCAACGGTGCCCAAATTATAATCGATCAATTTATTGCTTCGGCAGAAGCCAAATGGAGTAAATTCAGCGGTTTGACTTTGTTATTGCCGCACGGTTCTGAAGGCCAAGGTCCCGAGCACAGTTCTGCCCGTCCGGAGCGTTTTTTACAATTGTGTGCCGGTTCCAATATGCAAGTCCTAAATTGTACCACACCGGCCAATTTGTTTCATGCGTTACGCCGACAACTCAAGCGTAATTTCTCCATGCCCCTTGTAATTATGACTCCTAAAAGTTTGTTACGACACCCAAAATGTGTCAGTACGCTTAACGAACTTAGCGAGGGTAGTTTTCAAGAGCTTATTTTAGATTCTATCGTGCCTAAAAATGCACGTAAAGTTTTACTATGCAGTGGTAAGGTTTATTATGACCTCTTGGATTACCGCGAGGCTAATAATATCACAGACGTAGCCTTGGTGCGCGTAGAACAATTATATCCATTACCTGAGTGGTTGTTGGCCGATGTATTTAAACAATACGAAGGCGCCACGTTCGCTTGGGTGCAAGAAGAACCTATGAACCAAGGCGCTTGGCTGCATTTATTCCGATACGAATTCCCCGTAAAATTGGGGTATTACGGTCGCAAAAGCAGTGCAAGTCCCGCAACCGGTTTCAAAAAAGTATACGACCGCGAACAAGCCGAGATCGTGACAAACGCATTTTCTTAAATACGTTCCAATAAAGCCACGTTTTCCACGTGGTGCGTATGCGGGAACATATCTACCGGTTGCACTTTAACCAAGCGATAGTGTTCCTGCATGCCCTTTATATCTCGGGCTTGGGTTGCAGGATTGCAGCTCACATAAACCACTCGCTGCGCGCCTGACTCATTAATACGACTTACCACATCGGGGTGCATACCCTCACGCGGAGGATCTGTGATAATTACATCCGGCATTCCGTGTTGCTCAAATAAAGCGTCCGAAAAAACATCTTTCATATCACCGGCGTAAAAAACCGCATGGTTAACCCCGTTGTTCGTTGCATTGATCTTGGCATCTTCAATGGCCACCTCCACATATTCTATACCTACCAAGGATTTTGCCCCTTCGGAAACATAAATAGCAATACTTCCCGTGCCTGTGTACAAATCATAAACGTTTTCAGACCCTGTTAAGCCCGCAAAATCTTTGGTGATGTCATACAAACGCTTCGCCTGTTGCGTATTCGTTTGAAAAAAGCTCAGCGGCTGAATAATAAACGTATAATCTCCCAACGATTCAGTCAAATGAAACGCCCCAGAATAGTGAATTACCTCACAACCCTGCATGGCATCGTTCATTTTAGTGTTCACAATATAATTCAAAGAAACCACCCGGTCGAAATGCATTTTTATATGCGACATTACGGTTTCAATTGTATCTAAATCGTTCTCGTAAAAAGCCACTACCAACATCCACTCGTCTTTCTCATTACACCTAAACATCACGTTGCGCATCAAGCCTTCATGGCGCTGAACATCGTGAAAAGAAATCTCTTTTTCATCACAAATCGCCTTGATACTGCGTTGAATTTGATTCACATAATCGGGCATTAAGTAACAGGCCTCAATATCTATTAACTGATTGAACTGACCTGGCATATGAAAACCCAAGGCTCTTGGCCTAGGGACATCGCTATCTTTAACAAAATCGATCATCCAGGCCCGATCACTAAACGTAAGTTCTAGCTTGTTGCGGTAGGCCTGCGTTTTTTGACTTCCCAAAATAGGCACAACCTCAAAACCTTGAATACCGCCAATACGCTCTAGGGCATCGATAACTTGTTGCTGCTTGAACTGCAACTGCGATTCATACGGCATATGCTGCCATTTGCAACCGCCGCAATGGGAAAAATAGGGACAAAAAGGATCTACACGAAGCGGCGAGCGCTGCTGAAAATGAATAATTTGACCTTCTTTGAAGTTTTTCTTCTTCTTAACGATCTTTACATCGACAATATCGCCTGGTGCCGCGTACTTAACAAAAACAACCTGATTGTCGTCGCGACCTATGGCATATCCCTCAGCGGCGATACTCGTAATTTCAAGTCCTTCGATAATCTTAATTGCTTTCTGTTTTCGGCCCATTGGGCGAAATTACGATTTCTTTCCCTTAGCCATGTCCAAAAGACCAGAAAAATCGTTGGCATCCAAAAATCCAGGCTGCACAATACGCTCGTTATTCGAAGCCGGATTCATCCAAAAAATAGTAGTTGGAAAGCCCGTTACACTGCCATTACCCAAAAACTGTAACAACTCCGAGCCACCCCATTTTTTATCCTTGAAATTGTATACGGTTGTCAGTTCAGGGTTGAGTTTTACGCAAATAAACGATTCGTTAAGTTTTGCAATTATCGCAGGATCCGCATAGGTTTTGCGATCCATCACTTTACACCAACCACACCAATCCGTATAGGCATCAACCAATAAAATCTTTCCTTCACTCACCGATTTGGCATAACCTTCTTCAAAAGAATACCAAGTAAGTCCGTTTTCTTGGGGTACGGCGGTAGTTATAATCCGCTCTCCCATAGGCTGCCCTGAAACCGCCTTTACAGGGCTGTTTGCAGATTTGTCTATACTTTTTTCACTGCGCAAAGACCACTGCGCTCCTAAACTTCCGGCTATCGCAATGAGACCGGCTACTATCAAATTCTTCTTCATACCTTACTATTTAACTTTTAATAAACAAATATCATACCAATAACGTGGTCTTAAAACTAATATCTAAGGCCTTCACCGAATGTGTTAGGGCACCCACGCTGATATACATAACGCCGGTTTGGGCGTATTCGTATATATTATCGAGGGAAATTCCCCCGCTGGCTTCGGTTTCAGCACGCCCGTTAACCAACTGAACGCCTTCTCTACATAAATCAGGAGAAAAATTATCGAACATAATGCGGTCTACATTATGGACCAATGCCTGCTTTACCTCGTCTAAATTGCGCGTCTCAACCTCCACCTTCAAATCCAATTGCTGCTCCTTTAAATACGCTTTCGTTCTCAAAAGCGCTTCATTAATACCCCCTGCCGCATCAATATGATTGTCTTTCAACATAATCATATCATACAAACCCATGCGGTGATTTTGCCCCCCTCCTTGGGTAACGGCCCATTTTTCAAATGCGCGCAATCCCGGAGTAGTTTTCCGTGTATCTAAAATTATCAAACCCGTACCCGCCACTTTTTGCACTATTTGATGCGTTTGCGTGGCAATACCCGAAAGGCGTTGCATCAAATTGAGCATCAAACGCTCGCCCTTGAGCAAGGAATGCGCCGATCCTGTAGCTACTGCTAAACAGGTTCCTTTACTCAAAAAGTCACCGTCTTTAGCGAGTAAGGTAAATTGCACCGAAGCGTCTAAATATCGAAATAAGGCTACCGCCAAATCCAATCCCGCAACCACTCCGTCTTCTTTGAGTAAAAGGCGTGAATGGGCTTCCCCCGAAACTGAAATTGAAGCTAAGGATGAATGATCGCCGGACCCCACATCTTCGGCCAACCAGGCGTCAAAATAGGGGTGCCAGCGGGTATCAAAAAAGTCAACCATTAAGGTTTTAACAAGGTTGATACGGCGGTTTTGCCAGATTCGGAACGGACCAAAATCAAGTACGAACCGCTCGCCAACGCATCAGAATTAAAACGAATATTCCTTTCGGCGGTTTGCGCTTGCATTAACGTCCGCTCGTAATAATCGATTACATAAATAGAAACCGCCTCGCCTTTAAACGCGTCTAAATCGATGTTAAATTCGGAAACAGTAGGATTCGGGAATACATTAATTTCGGCGATCCGGGTCATGGAAACGCGACCCGGTATGGAGTCGGGTATTTGACATGCGGTACCGTCTGGAACGTGTTTCATTAACGAAAAATCGATGTAACAGGCCCAATCGGGGTTGTCGACAAACGGATTCCTATTGCCTTGAACGCTGGCTTGCGCAATATATTCATGTCGCGCAATTTCCCAAGGACTTGGAGGGAAATCTTTGTTCCATTTTTTTAATGTTTCTTGATATTGCAACTCATTAACCAACATGTTAGACGTCGGCAACGTGAACGGAAACTCTGCCGTGTTATACGCCGCACAGGCGTAAAAATTAGCACGTGCTGCCGCTCCTTTGGCAAAATCGCGGGGCTCATAACAAAAATCACCCTTTTTGTTGCGGCCAAAGGTACCCCCGAAAAAGGTTGAGGTTACCTGCGACACTTCATCCAACGGATAATTGCTACGCACCGCATTCACCTTGTCTTGATTAACCGTAAACAACAAGTGTAGATCGCTATAAACCGGCTCTACATCGCTCACTTTTGTCATGTACGATTGCGGATAGCAATGTTCTCTTGACATTACAGTATGACTGAACGGAGGTTCATAGATGTAAGGAAAACCCGTGTAAAAGTCTTCCACGATTTTCTTGTTTTCTGTGGTATCTCGAGATTCAAATTGCTCAATTACATAGGATGAATAATTGCTGTAAAAGATACGCGTATGCGGATTAATCAATCCATAAATATCCTGTATAAATGTTGGCTTGCTTACCGAAGTGGTCGCATAGTAATTTCCAGCTACCAAACCTGGTGTAGTTACGACTTCTTTCAATGGATTTTCAACTAAATAATTGGTAAATTCACCATAACCGTTAAATCCAAAAACACGAATTTGAAAGTCGGTATTAGCCACGGTATTGTCGAAATCGATACCACTATTTTTAGAACCCGAGTACAATACCCGCGATGTACCGATATATTCTCCCCGTTGGTATACTTTGCCGTCTGTGGGCACGTCACTTGAATTGCCTACAGAAACCAATATCAAATAATTCTCTGCATCGCTTTTGGTAAATCCGGCCGACATGCGGAATGCTTTCGCCAACACCTGTAAATTATTGGGTTGTGCTAAGGGCTCGCTGGATTTAGACCCTTTAATAGTGCTAAAATCAAGGGTAAAGGAGGCGTTATCCGCGTCGTTCGATGCAATAGTCAGACCCGCCGAATACGTGCCACCCTCTGAGCGGTTTAAGCGAATCTTAACTTCCTTCTTAGCGGCGCTCGCCACCGTAAAAGGAGTAGCCGTTAGTATCGAGAAGTTTTGCGTTGAATTGTTACTCAAAGACAATCCTGTAATGCTGAGGTCGTTCTTAATACCATTATTATACACCTCAAAAACGATAAGGGTATCGTTGCCTGTGCTTACCGATCCGCCATTAATCTGTTGCTGCTGTTTGTAAAAAACTTGAATTTCTGGATTTTCACTCGGTGCTTTGGGTCGCACGCTAAAATCATCGATGGCTAAGTTAAAGCCGGACTCCTTTTTCACATAAAATATGCGTACATAGCGCGAACTTTCCTTTACCCTTACAAACTGAAAGGTCGTTTTATTAGGAATATCGTTGACAAACGTTTTAATGTTAGACCATGTGCTGCCATCGCTGCTTTCATCTACGCTTACCTCACCCTTCCAAGGCGCACCTGTTGAGGTTCCTGCTGCATAAAAGGAAACCGTATCGGCCTTACCCGACCAATGCGCTTGCACGTATTCATTGTTTAAGTCCAAGCGTAGGGAAAACGGGGTGCTGTTGACTATTGAAGCCAACGAATACGTTTTGTTTCCCGTGCCTTGCTCGGCGCTAAATCCGGTAGGCGTTACCGCCCCATCCATATTCCAAAACATGGGCAAGGTTCCTTGAGAAAATAGATTCCCAATCTGCGCCACCAGGGCAGTTGCGATAAATGCAATTTTTTTGATATTCATTTTTTGTTTTTTTTAAAAGGAAACACTGAGTCCCGTTGTAAAACGGAGACCTTGACTGACAAAAACTTCTAAATTTCTAGGATCGAATACATAACCCGCATCACCAGGGTCGTTAATGGTAGTTGCCGTACTGCGGTGTTGGGCATCTGAGATATAAAAGTTGTTCGTGATGTTATTGACCATGGCATACAATCGAATGCGAGACTGCTGCACTTTAAAAGAGTATCCCGCTGTTAGATTCATATACCAATAATTGGGAATTTTAAACGATTCTTTACCCTTCATTTCACC
>CAMBBZ010000072.1 GCA_945863965.1 Chitinophaga pinensis
AATCGCTTTTAAAAGAAGCTCCTGGATTTTCAGGAGCTTCTTTTATTTTACCGGCTTCACCCAGCGGATTTCGCTTGATAACAAGGCCACCTTTTCAATATAAGGATTGCATTGGTTTTTCAAGAAACCATCTACCTCCGTACACAGCAAATCCGACGCTTTCTGAGCATTCGCAACCCCAATCTTGGCATTGGCCGTTATAACGCTCGACTCGTGTAACAGGCCATGCGATTCGTACAACACATCGTTCAAGCGCACCGTGCTCTCCTCGTAATACCGATACCCTTCTGTATGCATGAATTTCAACTTTAATGCCTCAATTCGCTCCAAAAGTGGCTCTAATTCCTTCAAGGTCTCCTTCTTTGTAACGTCATTCTTAAAATGCAGTCCCTTTATCGTTTTCAAGTTTTCTTCTGCCGCTTTCAATGCCTCAAAACTCCAATACGCGCGTGTAATTGCCTCATTTAGTACGGTATTATAGCGGAATTTTTCGTCATAACCCACCGCGTTCCACTCCGTTTGTCCAGACGTATTCACCATGCCATAACCCAACGCTTTATACTTTAAGGTATCCCCCTCGTTGCGAATCTCAATGCGGTATTTGCCCGGTGCAACCGACATTCCTGTGGGTAACGTACTGTCTTTCTGCGTATTTCCGTGTGCTGGAAATCGCACTCCGTCGCGGATCATACGCCACGAAATAACATGATAACCCGCCGTATCTACCGTAAAATGGTGCTTTCGGATGCGTTCGCCCTGCTCATTGTAAATTTCGCCCACCAACTTGATTTTTTTCTTGGGGGAAATTAAACCAGAATCCAATCGGATGTGTATCTGAACATCCGTGCTTTTATTCGGTGCCCCAAATAAATCAGCCGTTTGATAATGCTGTCCGGAATTGCTCATATACTGAGCTAAATAACCTTCTGTAACATGTTCAATGCTTATGGCAGAAGGACGCCTTGCGTTCAGATTGGGACTGAGAATACGTTCCAACGTACGTACATCATCGAAAACCCATACCCCGCGACCAAAAGTGCCCACCACTAAATCGTTAAACTGATTGTTGAATTTTAAATCCGATACCGGTACCGAAGGAAATCCCTGTGTCCACTTACGCCATTTGTTTCCCCGATCGAAACTGACCCACAACCCGCGGTCGCTGCCCAAAAACACCAAGTTTTTATTGGTAGGATGTGGCAACACGCAATGCACATAGCCCATTTCTTGATGAATGCCTTTTCGTTCAATATTGGCTAAATCTGTCACATTCTTCCAGGTGGTACCGCCGTCGGTAGTCACGAAAACATAGGGATTCCAGTCGTTTTGGCGGTAATTGTTCATCACGGCCCAACATTCGTTCCCGTTGGGCGATACCCATAAATTGGGGACCCAGGCGTTCTTCGGGCTTCCCCCGATATTTTTAGAAACCAAAGTCCAATCCTTGCCACCATTAGTACTGCGTTGGATATTCCCATCGTCGGTACCCACCCAAATAACACCTTTAGCCTCACTGGCAACGCCGAAACTGATAATACTGCAGTAGTTTTCAGCACCCGTAGCATCGGGAGTCAAACCGCCACTTTTGGCTTGTTGCAATTTAGTAGAATCGTTGGTGCTCAGGTCGGGACTAATGATAGTCCAGCTTTTGCCCTTATCGGGCGAATAATGCACATATTGGCTTCCAAAATAAAGTCCGTTCGGATTGTGTGGATCCACCGCCATGCCGGCATTCCAATTGAATCGCAGGTGTTTTCCTTCGGGGTGCTGGGGTTTTATAGGCTCGTTTTCGTGGGTATTGGTGTTGAAATGGTACACATTGCCGCCTTGCCACATAGCGTAGCCTTCGCCAGGTTTATTAGGAATGGGGGCTACATCGAAACCGTCGCCGAAGAGTACTTCTTGCCATTCGTGGTTTTTTATGGGACCATATTTCCAATGAAATGCGGGACCAACCCAGCTGCCATTGTCTTGCAAGCCACCATAAACATTATAAGGAACTTGGTTGTCTATATCGATGTGGTAAAACTGTCCAACGGGAATATTCTCAGCAAAGCGCCAAGTTTTTCCGCCGTCATAGGAAATGGCGATACCGCCGTCGTTGCCATTAATTATATAGTCGGGATCTTCTGGATGTATCAAAAAGGCATGGTGATCGGGGTGAATGGTTCCCCAGTTGGCCAAAATATCCCAATGTTCGCCCGCATCGCGGCTGTAGCTCACCTGCGACCAAATAGAATACACACGGTCTTCGATTTCGGGGTGGGCATAGATTTCGTGGTAGTAGAATGGCCGATTGCCTGCATTGGCGTTATCGGTTACGTATTGCCAATTTTCGCCGCCGTCGTTGCTGCGGTAAAAGCCCGATTTTTTAGCTTCGATGATGGCATAAACGCGGTTGGGACTTGATTTCGGGATGGCCAATCCAATGCGGCCTAATTCTCCTTCTGGAAGTCCATTTTTTTGGTCCATTTTCTTCCAAGTATTCCCTCCATCGTAGGTTACATGCAGACCGCTACCCGCACCGCCGCTGCGGAAGGTCCAAGGTTTTCTTTCGTGATCGTATAAGGCGGCAAATATTTTATTGGGATTTTGGGGATCCATTACGAGCTCGGCGCAGCCGCTATTTTCGTTGGAGAACAGAATGCGATCCCAATTCTTTCCGCCGTCGTTACTGCGGAAGACACCTCTTTCGGGATGAGGACCCCAAATACTGCCAAAGGCGCCTACAAAGATTTGTTGGGAATTATTCGGATTAATTATAATTCGGTGGATGTTGCGTGTTTTTTCAAGTCCCATGCACGTCCAGGTTTTGCCGGCATCTAAACTGCGATAAATGCCTTTACCAGAATTGTGACTGTTACGGGGATTGCCTTCACCCGTTCCCGCCCAAATTTCATCGGGATTTTGGGGATTGATAGCCAGGGCGCCGATACTTTGAACGTCCATTTTATCAAAAATTGGCGTCCATGAAAGACCGCCGTTTTCACTTTTCCAAATTCCGCCACTTGCGGCTCCTATGTAAATGGTATTGCGGTCGGGTTTGTTATATAGGTTTTTATGGGGCACGGCGATCGCGGTAATGCGACCGCTGGTGGCGGCGGGACCGATATTGCGTTTGGGAACATGATGAAGGGTCAGGTCTATTTCAGTATCCCAGTCAATAGTGGATTGGATAGATCCTGCAGTGTGCTTTGTTTTGCGATTTTGAGCATTTGAAGAGCTTGCTAACGCAATGAAGCAGAGGGATAATAATAGGTGCTTGGCTTTCATGTGAGAAAACAAATATAGGAATTTCATTCGATTTATGTGGACCCTTGAGGGGTGTAGGTTTCAGGCGAATTCCACCGCGCTGTTTGTCGAAAAAAAAGCGAAATATTTGGAATTGCCTTAACAGTTTGGTAATTTGGATTTCACATCATTTTTGTTCAACCCTAAAACAGCGTTACTATGAGCCAAAAAAAATCAGACAAAGGAAAATTATTTAAGAAGTTACACCAACTTCAAAAGCGCATGACCCGAATGCATGTAAACGATGGGCATTCGGAGGATAAATATAAAATACGACAGTCGCGCATCAGTTACTTATTAGAGGCTATTCGGGGCAGCGGTAGAAAAACGCGGCCTATTTAATCGGGTAATGAATTCATACAAGGGGTTGTCTTTCAAATAAGGCAGCCCCTTTTTGTTTCCGCCTGTATTTATGAATTAGCCCGTATTTTTGTTTGATGGTATCGGTTTTAAAACGAATTCAAGCACTGGGAATGGGCATAATTATGCTGGGGGCGGTTCAAGCTCAAACAAAAGCAGATAGTGTGTTTATCCGTAAAATATACGACGAGGCCTTATTGCGGGGTCATGCGTATGCCCGCTTGGGACAATTGTGTAAAGATATAGGTCCGCGATTAAGTGGCTCAGACAATGCTGAAAAAGGCATTGAATGGTCTATGAATATGCTGAACACGTATGGATTTGATTCGGTATATAAACAACCGGTGATGGTGCCGCGCTGGGAGCGCGGCGCGCGTGAGCCCTTGCTGATTGAATCGGCTCTTATTGGTCAAATGCTAGGTTCTATGTCGGTTGTGAAAATAGGGGAAGCACAGACCGAAGTAAATAAAAGTGTGTATCCTACATCTCCTTACCCGTTAATGGAATGCAATGGTTATTTTCAGTGGTTGTCGAATAAATATAGCTTTGTATTAAAACGGGGAAAAATTCCCCAAAACACCCAATTTCCTATGGAAATTTCGGCGTTAGGGGGTAGTATTGGAGGCAAAGCCCAAGGTAAAATTGTAGTGGTTCGCGATAAAAAGCAGCTGGACAGTTTGGGTAATTTGGGTCGCTTAAAAGATCGAATCGTTTTATTGAACCGGCCTTTTGAAGAAGAATTTATCAAAACGTTCAAGGCCTATGGTTCCTGCGTTTCTCAAAGAGTGTATGGCGCCGTTTGGTGCGCGCCTTATGGGGCAAAGGCGGTTTTGATTCGCAGTTTGAGTAACACTTGTGATATGCATCCGCATACCGGCGTAACGTATTATGAGGATAGTATATTGAAAATTCCAATTGCGGCGGTATCAACAGCCTCGGCCGATGCATTGGCGTATTTAGCACAGAAAGACCCGAATTTAGAGGTGTCTTTTTCTTTGAATTGTAGGATGCTCCCCGAACGCCTGAGTGCCAATGTATGCGCGGAACTGAGAGGAACCGCAGCGCCTAAAAATGTGATTGCATTTGGAGGACATTTTGATAGTTGGGATGAGGGCGAGGGTGCACACGATGATGGGGCGGGAATCATGCATTGTTTTGAAGCCTTACGAATTTTGAAGGTTTTGGGATACGAACCTAAAAATACGTTGCGGATGGTTTTTTGGATTAACGAAGAAAACGGTACCCGCGGAGCGCTTGAGTATCAGCGGGCAACAGCCCAAAATGGCGACAGACATATTGCGGCCTTGGAAAGCGATCGCGGCGGATTCACCCCACGCGGCTTTGGATTAGATTCCGCCTTAATGCCAATTTTTGAACCCTATAAAGAGTTGTTTATTGAATACGGAATTACCGATTGGGAAAAGGGCGGCGGCGGCGTGGATATCGGTCCGCTAAAAAAAGCAGATCCGTCATTGCCATTGGCTTCTTTAGCGCCAGACTCCCAGCGTTACTTTGATGTGCACCACGCGGCATCGGATGTGTTTGAAAACGTAAATAAAAGGGAGTTGCATTTAGGTGCCGCTGCTGTGGCAGCTTGGATTTACATTACCGATAGCCGATTAAACCGTTAAGGGTTGCGGATGCTCTTGGCTCCCCATTAAACGCATCCAACGCAGGTGCGAGCCAATCGCCGTCCAGAAAGTGGGCATTTCGCTGTATTTCACTCCGTATTTTTCGCAGGTTCGTACTAAAATGGGATTGATATCGGGGTAGTGAACATGCGAAATTTTAGGAAACAAATGGTGTTCTACTTGAAAGTTCAATCCGCCCATAAACCAAGTGGCAAAAGGAGACTTGGTGGCAAAGTTATTCGTAGTTAAGACCTGATGAACGGCCCATTCATTGGCGATTTTTTCGTCGGTTTCGCTGTATTCCATGGCATGTTCAAAATGCAACCCCTCTACCGCATGAGCCAATTGGAAAACAACAGATAAAATAATGCCAAGCACTACGTGCAACGTTAAAAAAAGCATTAAGCCGTGGAAAGCGCCAAAAAGCAAAATAGGTGCCGCTACATATATTCCGGCATACAGCAGTTTAAATCCCCAAAAAGTCAAATGATCCATCCCCGTCATTTTGGGCATGTCTTGCTGATTGACTTGTCCTTTGGTATATTTGATACTGTCGTTGCCAAAAAGCCACCAAATGGTGGAGATGGCGTACAAGCCGAACATATAGAGGTGTTGATATTTTTGAACGGGTTTAAAGGTTTGGGTTGGGCAATGACGCAGCATAGGAGATTTAGCGATATCGTCGTCGACTCCATCTACATTGGTCCACGTATGGTGTAACACATTATGCTTGAACTTCCAGATGGGTGCGTGTGAGCCTAAAAGACCGATGGAATGCTGAAAAAGATTATTGATCCAGGGTTTGGAGGAAAAACTACCGTGACAGGCGTCGTGCATCACATTGAAGCCAGTAAAGGCGTGCATGGCTCCCAAGAGTGCAAAAATGAGGTAATTCACCCACATGGGCGTATTTCCCCAAAAAGGACTAGAGAAGGAAATTGCAAGTAAAACAGGGACTCCAATTAAGGCAAAAGCGGTTTTGCGGTAGAGCTTTCCGTTTCCGGTTTTTCTTTGTTGATTTTTAGAAAAGTGGAGGTCTATTTCTTGGCGCAATTCGGCATAAAAGGTATTGCCATTGTTTGCAAATCCAGGTTTAAAGGGTGACATGATAAGGGCAAGATACGAAAAATTACGAGTTTTACTTTTTTCAGTCTAACGGAAAGAGACAACATAACATGTATTTTAACCCACTTAGGCGTTAATTGCCTTATTTTTGTCTTCTCGACCTCAGTATGGACTTAGTAGAAAACGGCAGTATCGACATTCATGTAAAACGCCATCCTTGGGAATTGGTGCGCTATGAAATTATTAAGCAAAAGGTAAAAACAATGCTTAACGGTGTACCCGCGGGTATTCAGCCGGTATTGGTGGATATTGGTTGCGGCGACGCCTTTGTGGTGCAGCAGTTGTATCATGAATTTGCCTCGTATTGGGTTAAAAATATCCCTTCAGATGGTACTTCCAACGTGGTCGCCATTGATATCAATTTTACCCCGGAGAATATCAATACCTTGAAAACGGTTAACGACCAAGTACGTTATCTGCAGGATATTACCGAGCTAAACATATATAAAGAATGTGCCTATATCGTGTTGTTGAACGATGTGATTGAGCACATTGAGGACCACAAGGGGTTTATCCAGATTTTAGACCGTCATTTCGCCGGTGTGTCGGTATTTCAATTGTTTATAACGGTTCCGGCCTATCAGCATTTGTTTTCGAACCACGACATTGACTTAGGACATTTCCGCCGTTACAAGGTTTCCCAAGTGAAGGAATACGCGCATGATTTGAAAATGGACATTTTGGAATCGGGTTATTTTTTCTTTAGTTTGTTTTTGGCCCGGTCGATTGTGAAAGTATTTGAGCCCCCGATTGATGTCAATCGACAGGGTATCGGCGTTTCTGCTTGGAAGGGCGGGGCTTTGGCAACGTTTCTTTTTAAATCTGTGCTGTATATAGATTATTCAGTGGGTTCGGCTTTAAGGAAACTGGGCTTAGATCTGCCTGGATTATCGACCTATATTGTAATGAAACGCTAAATATGAAAGCGGCCTGTTTGATACCGTGTTATAACGAATCGCAACGTTTGGATGTGGATCTTTACAGGCAAATGGTATCGACACATACCCACATTGATTTTTACTTGCTGAACGACGGTTCTACCGACGACACTATGGGTGTTTTGAATCGGGTATCTGATGCTTTCTCCAATGTTTTCGTAAAGGATTTTACCCCAAATCAGGGCAAAGCCGGCGTTGTACGCTCGGGCATGTTGGATTTGGCTGATTCGGATTATGCATACATTGGTTTTTTAGATGCAGATTTTGCCACGCCTTTTGAGGAGTTCAAACGCTTGTTGGAAATCGTTGAAACCGAAGACTACGACATTATTTTTGGTTCTCGGGTAAAGTTAAAAGGTTGGCAAATAGAACGAAATCCGATTCGACATTGGTTTTCGAGGATCGTTTTAACCATAATCGATACCTTATTCAAACTAGAAATTTACGACACCCAATGCGGGTGCAAAATATTCAAAAGGGAGGTAATCCAAAGGTGTTTCAGCCAACCATTTGTCACCAAATGGCTGTTTGATATCGAGGTTTTTATTCGGTATTTGCGGAATTCTCCAACGATACATATAAAGGAAATTCCCTTACGTCGTTGGAAAGAAATCAAAGGCAGCAAGTTAAAAATCGGGGATTTTTTACAGGTGCCTTTGAATATTGTGCAGCTTTACCGCCATTACGGAAGGGCTTAGTCCTTAATAAGGAACGGCGTTTTGCCATCGGTTACGATAACCTTGGCATTAGGCGATTTGCTCAGCTCTTGGAACGCATCTATACTGCGCATTTTTAATATTTCTGGGGTTAATCCTTCTGCCTGAATCAGCTGGGCATCGCGGGTACCTTTAGCTTGGATTATTTTTCTTTCGGCTTCTAGTTTTTCTTGTTGCAGTATGAATTCCATGCGCATGGCATCTAGTTCAGCTTGAAGTTTTTGTTCAATTGAAGTGGCCAAACCTTTTGGCAGGGAAATACTTTTCATTAAAACATTTTCAACTACCATGCCTGAGCCTACTAAATTCTCAAGCATGCGCTTGTAAATGGTATTTTCAATTTCAGAACGTTTTCCTGAATGCATGTCTTTGGCAAAATATTGGGCACACACATCAGAAGCGGCAGATCTAAAAATTGCGGTAATAACCGGTTCGTAATCGGTGCCGTATTGGGTTAAAAGTACCCAACGTTATTGCCGCCGGCATAGCTCTCGCAAACTTAAACGGTCGCGGCGTGTTTGTTATTTATGAAATTAGAATCTTGGAATCAGACCGATAACAGCCTGCAAAAAACCTTTGTGTTTTCCAGTTTTGTAAAGGCAATTCGCTTTATGTCGGCCGCTTCGACAGAAATTGATGCACTCAATCACCATCCCGAATGGACAAATATCTATAACAAGGTGTTGGTGACCTTGCGTACCCATGATGCCGGCAATGTGGTAACCGATTTGGATTACAAGTTATCGGAATTATTAGACCGTGTGTACGAAGGCGAAGTAAAGTAA
>CAMBBZ010000073.1 GCA_945863965.1 Chitinophaga pinensis
TCTCTGCATGCGGATTCAGAACCTAGGGTTACATAATCATTGTATGCAATTACTTCTGCTCGGATAAATCCTTTTTCAAAATCTGTATGAATCACGCCCGCTGCTTGAGGCGCTTTCATTCCTTTGGTAATGGTCCATGCGCGTACTTCTTTCACCCCAACTGTGAAGTAGGTGATATAATTTAATAAGCGGTACGCTCCGTGAATCAGGTTTTCAACGCCACTCTTCTCGAGGCCAAGTTCTGCTAAAAACACTTTACGGTCTTCAAAACTCTCCAATTCTGCTATTTCGGCTTCTATAGCTGCTGAAATGACTAGTATTTCGGCGTTTTCGTTTTTAATAGATTCCTTCACCCGTTCCACATAGGCATTGCCATGTTCGGCACTTTCAGGATCTACATTGCACACATACATTACCGGTTTATCCGTAAGCATGTTCAAATCACGCACAAAGACCCGTTTTTCTGGTTCCATTTCTAAGGTGCGGGCATTTTCCCCTTTCAACAAGTGGGCTCTGAAAAGCTCACATACTTCGAGAGTTTTAATGGCATCTTTATCTCCTCCGGTTTTGGCCTGTTTTTGAATTTTAGCCAAGCGATTGTCGATGGTTTCTAAATCCTTCAATTGCAATTCGGTATCGATAATTTCTTTATCTCTAATGGGATCTACGCTGCCGTCGACATGTATGATATTGTCGTCGTCGAAACAACGCAATACATGTAAAATGGCGTGGGTACTGCGAATATTACCTAAGAACTGATTTCCCAATCCATCGCCTTGGGAGGCCCCTTTTACCAAGCCCGCGATATCGACAATTTCGATATTAGTGGGGACCAAGCTTTGTGGGTTTACCAGTTCTGCGAGTTTATTCATGCGCACATCGGGAACGGTGATGGTGCCCACATTGGGTTCTATGGTACAAAAAGGGAAATTTGCAGCTTGTGCTTTGGCGCTGGAAACTGCATTGAAAAGGGTCGACTTTCCCACATTGGGCAGTCCGACGATTCCGCATTGAAGAGACATATTTTAGTGCATTAGATCTCCAATATCTTGGAGAATTTTTTTGGTTAAATTTTCAGCGGTTGTTAAAGACGTACTTTCGGCATAAATGCGAATAATAGGTTCTGTATTGCTCTTACGCAAGTGAACCCAATCGGTATCGAATTCAATTTTTACGCCATCGATGGTATTGATGGGTTGTTTGCTATATTTTTCTTTGATGCGCTCTAAAATGGCATCTACATCGGTACCGGGACCTAGTTCTGCTTTGTTTTTCGACATTTGGTAATTGGGATAAAGGGACCTCAATTTACTAATTTTCATGTCTTTTTCAGCCAAATAGGTTAAAAACAGGGCAATTCCGATTAAGGCATCGCGACCGTAATGCAAGTCGGGCACAATAATTCCGCCGTTGCCTTCTCCGCCAATAACGGCATTATGGGCTTTCATAGCGGCAACTACATTAACCTCCCCTACCGCGCTGGCAAAGTAGGTTTGACCTGCTTTTTCTGTAACATCTCGGAGGGCTCTCGTACTGGATAAATTGCTAACGGTGGCACCCGGCCTTTTGCTTAAAACATAATCTGCAATGGTTACAAGGGTATACTCTTCTCCGTACATTTCCCCATCGTCGCAAACAAAGGCCAAGCGATCCACATCTGGATCTACAACAATACCCAAGCTGCATTTGTCGGCTTTTACCACACTGGCAATTTCACCCAAATGTTCGGCCAAGGGCTCTGGATTGTGAGCGAAAATACCATTGGGCTCGCCGTTAATCATAACGATTTGATCGACTCCTAAAGCGGTTAATAATCGCGGAACGGCTATAGCGCCCACACTATTTACGGGATCTATGGCAATTTTATATTTCTGCTCTTTTATTAGTGCCACATTAACCAAGTCGTGCTCAAGGATCCGCTCAATGTGATAGTCGAGATAGTCTTTATGAACTACGTGACCGAGATTTTCAACGCTTGTAAATTCAAAAGAGGCATTTTCTGCGATGCTTAGAATTTCTTCACCGGCAGCGGCACTTAAAAACTCCCCCTCTTGGTTGAGCAATTTTAGCGCATTCCATTGTTTGGGATTGTGGGAGGCGGTAATAATGATTCCACCTTGGGCGTTCTCTGCGGTAACCGCCATTTCAACGGTTGGGGTGGTTGCGAGGCCTAAGTCACACACATTAATTCCCATTCCTACTAGGGTTTGGATAATCAATTGGCTCACCATAGGGCCGCTGATGCGTGCATCTCGACCTACCACCACAAGAGCCTTGCTATTTTGGGATCGAATCCATGTTCCATAAGCCGACGCAAATTTAACGATATCTACAGGCGTAAGATTTTGGGACGGGGCGCCACCAATGGTGCCTCTAATTCCAGAAATGGATGTTATTAATGTCATAAATCGGGCGGCAAAGATACCAAAAAAAGCGCGAATCACGTCTAACAATGTGTACCCTTTTATGGTTAATTTGGGACGAAAAACACAGACGCCATCGTTGCGTCCATACCAAACCAACAACACCATTACGATAAAATGATCGCGGTAATGATTTCGACGGTGGTAGAGACGCAATGCATTGCGTCTCTAGGATCAACAACACGGATCACCATTACGAAAAAAACACGGACGTAATCCTTGCGTGGATACCACCATCACAATTGCGGTGGTTAGGTTTGGTGGCGGTGATGATAAAACCCCCTCATTATGAATGTCAAGAAATAGTATCTTTGCCTTATGTCACGAATTGTTGAATGCGTTCCGAATTTTAGTGAGGGAAATAATCCCCAAATAATCAAACAAATTACCGATACCATCGCCGCCGTTCCTGGCGTAAAGCTCCTTAATGTGGATCCAGGGAAAGCAACCAATCGCACCGTGGTAACGTTTGTGGGCGAAGTGGAGGCCGTTATAGAAGCAGCCTTTCAGGGCATTAAAATGGCCGCTGAATTAATCGATATGAGCAAACACCACGGCGAGCACCCGCGCATGGGCGCTACCGATGTTTGTCCGCTAATTCCAATTTCAGGCATCAGCATGGAAGAAACCGCCCTTTACGCCCAGCGTTTAGCCGAACGCGTAGGGTCTGAACTGCACATTCCCGTTTACTTGTATGAGGCCGCACAAGCCAATAAATCAAGATCCAATCTGAGTGTCATACGCGCCGGTGAATACGAGGGTTTCTTCGAGAAAATCCACCTACCAGAATGGCGGCCTGATTTTGGACCTGTCCAAATGAATGCATCCAGTGGTGCTATGTGCATCGGCGCGCGCGACTTTCTCATTGCCTATAACGTCAATCTTAATACCCAAAGTACCCGAATTGCCAACCGTATTGCCTTTGATGTGCGCGAAGCCGGTCGGGTTTTACGAGAAGGAAATCCGTTTGTGGGTCGTATCGTTAACGATGAAAATGGCGAACCCGTGCGCATTCCCGGAAAACTCAAGCATGTAAAAGGAATCGGCTGGTATATTGAAGAATATGGCATTGCCCAAATAAGCATCAACCTTACCAATTTTCACGAAACACCCCTGCATATCGTATTTGAAGAAACCCGCAAGTCGGCCGAAGAGCGGGGCGTTCGGGTTACGGGAAGTGAATTGGTTGGTTTAGTACCCTTGCAACCCATGTTAGATGCAGGTGCCTATTTCCTTGAAAAGCAAGGTTTAAGCAGTGGCGTTAACGAAGCCACCCTCATCGATATGGCTATTCGCACTATGGGACTCAACGAACTCAGTTCTTTCGATCCCCAAACCCGAATCATCGAATACCTGTTACAAGACCCTAAAAATTCGCGATTGATATCCATGAGCGTTAAGTATTTCGCTAACGAAACCGCCAGCGATTCGGCAGCTCCAGGTGGAGGCAGTATCGCAGCCTTGGCCGGCGCTTTAGGTGCTTCCTTGGGTACTATGGTTGCGAATTTAAGTGCCGTAAAACGGGGTTGGGAAGACCGCGTATTGGAATTTTCTCCTTGGGCCGAAACCGGTCAAAAGTTAAAAGACGCCCTTCTCGCTCTTGTCGATGAAGATACCCGCGCCTTCGATAGCATTATGGCGGCTTTTGCTTTGCCCAAAGATTCCCCCGAACAAAAAAATACGCGTAAAA
This sequence comes from Chitinophaga pinensis, assembly GCA_945863965.1. Classification (GTDB taxonomy): domain Bacteria; phylum Bacteroidota; class Bacteroidia; order NS11-12g; family UBA955; genus VMCP01. The sequence continues at coordinate 4,114 of CAMBBZ010000073.1, forward strand.
TCGCCATACAAAATGCGAGTAAATATGCTACTGAGGTGCCCTATCGGACCATGAAAGCGGCTTATGATTGTATTCCCCTGCTTAGTGAAATGGCTCAAAAAGGCAATCCCAATAGCTTGAGCGATGTGGCCGTTGGAATCATTTGCATTAAAACAGCGGTGCGCGGAGCTTGGTTCAACGTACTCATCAACGCAAAAGATTTGGAAGACCGCATCTGGGCCGATAATCTCGTGAGCGAAGCGGAAATTCTCTTGCGAAAAAATCATGTGGCTTGCGACGAAATTGCGAATTCCATCGAAGCCCAACTTCGGTCGTAATGGGTTTTAAGCGCATTTTACTCTTCATTATTTCGGCCATTAGCGTCGGATTACCTGCGCAATTTGCACCCGCTGCCGGACAAGTGGGCAGCGATGCCATCAAAGCCGATTCCAACTGTTTTGTGGCTTGGGCCACTTCGGGGACCGTTAGCTTAGGTCTGCGCGATGTGAGCCAACCAGACTCCGGCTTCGCCGCAGTGGGATCTGTAGCAAACGCGTTAGGCCCTGCCATGCGCAACGGGGTTATCAGTCTCGGCGACGGGGGTCGCATTACCCTATACTTTGAAAGTGGTATTATCAATGGTCCCGGTTTCGACTTCGCCGTTTTCGAAAATGCCTTTAACGATTCCTTTTTAGAGCTGGCTCATGTTGAAATCAGTGAAAACGGCACCGATTTCTTCACACTTCCCTCAATTTCCTTAAGTCAAACGGAAACGCAAACACCCTCATTTGGGTCTACCTATGCCACAAAAATTCAGAATTTAGCCGGAAAACACCGCATGCCCTATGGAACCCCCTTTGATATTGAATCGCTCGACTCCATAGAAACCAATTTGCCTAGCGTTTTCTATTATGTGCGCCTCGTTGATGTAGTTGGGAGTATCCATCCACTCTTGGGCTCTTTTGATTCTCGGGGGAATATCATTAACGATCCTTGGCCTACCCCTTTTATCAGTTCTGGCTTTGATTTAGATGCCATCGGGGTTATTCATGCCTTTAGAAATAGCCGAACGCAAGAACCCTTAGCAACGGCGTTCCGAATCTTCCCCCAAGATAATGGACTGCGTATTGAACATCCCAATACGCTGCCTTACTTTCAAATTCTTGATTTCTCGGGGAAGATTTGGTACACGCACATGCACCCTAACCAGGAGCCTTCTTTATGGCTTAATTCGTTACCACCCGGATTGTATATTTTACAGAGTGCGCAGGGAGCCGAACGCTTTTACATTCCATAGAGCGGCGGCCTTTAATGGTTGTCTGTAAATAGTATGCACGGCGTTTACTACACTATGTAAAGAAATGCAATAGAAATATCGAATTTGACGGTGAATTACCGCAAAGAGGATGCACGCGTATACTACCCTAAGTAAAGAAATATCGAATTTGACGGTGAATTACCGCAAAGAGGAGGCACGCGTATACTACCCTAAGTAAAGAAATACCGATTTTGTTGGTGAATTTACCGCGAACGGGAACCATTTTCAATTGAGGAGGGACACCAATTCAATGGTAGACAGAAAGCGGCCTTCCACGTTATTGGTGAGCACTACGAAACACTTGTCTTCGTCTAAACAGCGCCAAAAATAGGTGCGAAATCCTTTCCACCACCCGTTATGGAACACCCATTTTTTACCATCAATCCATTTCACACGCCAACCAAGCGCATAATAGGCGTTGGGATTCGTGAGCGTTTGGGGCGTCCACATTTCTTCCTTCGTGCCTTCGTGCAATAAATAATTCCCTCGTAAAGCCCTGTCGAGATTCAACATTTCAAAAACGTTAGAATATACGCCTTTGTCGCCAGTGGTGCCATTAAATAACACATCATCGAATACATTCCAACTATTATAGCCCTGAACGGGATAATTGATCAAGGGAATGGAATCAAAATTACAAACGTGGCTGTATTTCATGTCGGCATAACGGGCAATATTCTGCCGCATATATTCTCTAAAACTCAGCTTGGAAACCCTTTCCACAATTAAGCTCAAAAACACATAATTGGTATTGGAATAATGGTAAAAACCTTTGCGGGTGTACTTTTTGAGACTTTGGTTGTTGATTACATCAATGACATCTTCATTCCGCATATGCCCCTGTTCCTCGGGCATTTTCCATCCGTTGTAATTGGCATAGAAATAATCGGGAAGGCCACTGGTATGACTCAATAATTCGCGGATACTGATATCGGTATTGTTCAATTCGGGCAGGTACCAATGCACCGAATCGTCGATATTCAAGTACCCGTCTTGATGTAAAATCATAATCGCGATGGCGGTAAACACTTTAGAAACAGAGGCCAATTGGAACAACTTTGAAGGTTCTACGGTATCCCTATTGCTATAGATAGCATAACCCCTTCCCCCGTAAATAACACTGTCGTTACAGAACATAAGAAAGCTGCCATTGAAGTCTCCAACCCGTTGGTGGTAATCGAAGAATGCATTAATTTTACGCGCGGTGGAATCTGAAAACGATTGATACGCAGGTATGGGATCAGTTACGGTAAGTGCCGGAATTTGTTGGGCTGAGAGATCCGAATTCCCCCAGAAACAAATAAATAATACCCAGCTAAAAAACCCCTTTTTTATCACCATGCCTAACCTCAAAAATAAACGCTTTGCGGACAAGGCGTCGTTTCAACTTTTACACATGCTGTGCGAATTACGGAATCTGAATGTATTTATGCGTCTGCAAGGAGATTCGCCAATGCGGATGATTCTTGACGTAATCAATAATTAGGGGCAGCATTTGTTCCCTCTTGTCCCATTCGGGCTGTAAGAACAATTGACAATTTGCGTCGCAACTTTTCGCCCATTTTTCGGCCCATTCAAAATCCGACTTGTTGAAAACCACTATTTTAAGTTCATTGGCTCGACTAATTTCCGATTCAATTGGGAATTTGAATTTCTTTGGCGAAATACAAATCCAATCAAAACGTCCTTTAATTTCGTGCGCTGCTGAAGTCTCTATATGGGTATAAATTTGGTGTTCAAAAAAAGCGTCACATAAGGGGGTTAAATCGTACATAGCGGGTTCGCCTCCGGTGATAACGACCCGATTCGCTCCGGCATCTTTTACCCACGTGAGCATTTCATTAATGGATACTTTAGGAAATCCCTCGGCCGACCAACTGTCTTTCACATCGCACCAAGTACAACCTACATCACATCCCGCCAATCGAATAAAATACGCAGCATGCCCCGAATAGGTCCCTTCCCCTTGGATGGTGTAATAATGTTCCATTATTGGATAGTTCATGCGTATTGCTTGTAGGCTTTTAGGGTATTGTTCAATAATGCGGTAATGGTCATAGGTCCCACTCCACCGGGAACCGGCGTTATCATACTGGCTAATGGCTCCACCAATTTAAAATCCACATCGCCTGCTAATCTCCAACCGTGTTCGCGCGTGTCATCATCGATTCGCGTGGTACCCACATCGATCACGATCGCTCCCGGCTTTATCATTTCGGGCGTTACAAAATAGGGTTTACCAATGGCTGCAACCACTATATCTGCGGTTCGGCATATTTCAATCAAATTTTTGGTTCGCGAATGGCATAAAGTCACGGTTGCGTTTCCGGTTTCGCTCGAATCCGACAGCAAAATACTCATGGGGCGACCCACGATATTGCTTCTTCCAATAACCACGGCGTGCTTGCCAGACGTTTCGATATCGTAATATTTCAACAACATGGTAATACCCAGAGGCGTAGCCGAAACATACCCGCTGTAATCGCCTTTGGTTAATTTACCCATGTTGATATCGTGAAATCCGTCGACATCTTTTTTGGGGAAAATAGTTTGGGTGATGAGATTCTCATCGATGTGAGAGGGCAAAGGAAGTTGTACGATTAAACCGTCAATTTCCGAATTCTCATTTATTTTTTGCACTTCCCGCAACAATTCATCTTGGGAAATATCGGCATTGAAATACAGAATAGTGGAGGAAAATCCGACTTCTTTGCATGCGCGATCTTTGGCTTCTATATAGGTTCTACTGCCGCCATCGTCGCCAACCAATATGGCGGCAAGATGGGGCGGTCGTTTCCCTGAGGCAGTTAATTCGGCAACTTCTTCGGCAATTTGCCCTTTGAAATGTGCGGATACCGCTTTACCGTCTAATCGCATTGCCATTGTGCAAATTTAATCCCTTTATGCGGACTCTAAAAATCTTAATTCATTTGAATCAGGGTACAACCGTCGCCGCCCCGATCTGAGTGCTCGTTTACGTATTCTTTTACGTAGTTGAGCGATTTCAAATGATCTCGCAGCATTTTACGCAGAATTCCATCGCCACGACCGTGTACAATTTTAACCGAGGAATGTCCTAAGGCATAGGCCTCGTCTAAGAAATGCGTAAGTTTTGATTTGGCTTCTTCGGTGCGAACACCCCTAAGGTCTAATTCCCCTTGAAAGGAGGCTTGACGTTCCATCCAATTAAATCCTTTGGATTGGTTTTGTTTTTGCGATTTGGGGGCTTTTGCGGGAAGGAGTTCATCGGTATTGATCCACATTTTTATAAGTCCAAAAATCACCAAAGACTTATTCTTTTTAATTTCCACAATTTCACCCAC